>JBBSLY010000051.1:0-8496 GCA_038233455.1 Solirubrobacterales bacterium
TCCGCTGCCTGCGAGCCGCCGCGGACGCGGGCGCCGAGAACCTGACGCTGTGCGATACCAACGGCGCCACGCTTCCGGGCACTATCGCCGAGGCGGTGGGCCGGGTGGTCGACGAGCTCGGCGAGGGTACGTCGGTCGGCATTCACACCCACGACGACGCCGGCTGCGGGGTCGCCAACACGCTGATGGCCGTCGATCGCGGCGCGCGCCTGGTGCAGGGCACCATGAACGGCTACGGGGAGCGGTGTGGCAACGCCAACCTGATCACGATCCTCGCCGACCTGCAGCTCAAGCTCGGGTACGAGTGCGTGGCGCCCGAGCTGATGGGGCGCCTGACCGAGACCGCCCACCTCGTCGACGAGATCTGCAACGTCGCGCCGAACCCCGACCAGCCCTACGTCGGCGCCAACGCCTTCGCCCACAAGGGGGGCATGCACGTGGCCGGGGTCAACCGCGACGCGCGCACCTTCGAGCACGTCGACCCCGCGTCGGTCGGCGCGGACCGCCGGCTGCTGATCTCGGAGCTCTCGGGCAGGGGGACCGTGCGGGCGCGGGCGGACCTGACGGGCCTCGAGCTCGACGACGCCGGGGCGGGTCGCGTTGTCGAGCGGGTGAAGGAGCTCGAGCACCGCGGGTATCACCTCGAGGCCGCGGACGGCTCCTTCGACCTCCTGATCCGGCGTGAGACCGGCGACTACGAGCGGCTGTTCGAGCTCGAGTCGTGGCGGGTGATCGTGGAGAAGCGCGAGGGAGGGGGCGTTCAAACGGAGGCCACGATCAAGATCAAGGTCGACGGCGAGCGCTACGTGCGCACCGCGGAGGGCAACGGCCCCGTCAACGCTCTCGACACCGCCCTGCGCGCCGCGATCGGCGAAACCTACCCGCACCTGCACGACATCGAGCTGGTCAACTTCAAGGTCCGCATCCTCGACGAGAAGAAGGGCACGGGTGCAGTTACCCGGGTGCTGCTCGACGCCAGCGACGGCCATGCCACCTGGGGCGCCATCGGTGTCTCGGAGAACGTGATCGAGGCGAGCTGGGACGCGCTGGTCGACTCGCTCGAGGCCGGGATGCTCCCCGGCCGCGCCGATCACAGCCGCCGCGACATGACCGCTGGAGCCTCCAAGCGGTGAGCGCCGGCGGGGGGGAGGACGAGCGAATAGCGCTCGCCCGGCCCGTGGTGGGCGAGCGTGAGGAGGAGCTCGTGCTCGAGACCTTGCGTTCGGGCCTCCTTTCGCTCGGACCGCAGGTGCCGAAGTTCGAGGCCGGGCTGGGGCGGTGGCTGGGCGCCGACCACGTCTCGGCCGTGTCCAGTGGCACTGCGGCGCTGCACCTCGCCATCCGCGCCGCGGGCGTCGAGGCGGGCGACGAGGTGGTCACGACCCCGTTCAGCTTCGTCGCGTCGGCCAACTGCCTGCTCTACGAGGACGCCCGGCCGGTCTTCTGCGACATCGAGGCGCGCACGCTCAACATCGATCCCGAGGCCGCCGGCGCGGCGGTGACCGACGCCACCACCGGGCTGTTGCCCGTGCACATCTTCGGCTACCCGGCGCCGATGCCCGCGCTCGAACGTTTGGCCGAGGACCGTGGCCTATGGGTCGTCGAGGACGCCTGCGAGGCGCTCGGCGCGGTGCACGGCGACGGCAAGAACGTCGGCGCTCGCGGCAACCTCGCCACGTTCGGCTTCTATCCCAACAAGCAGCTCGCCACCGGCGAGGGCGGCGCGCTCGTAAGCCCCTTCGCTGAGATCAAGCGACGGGTTGACAGCGAGCGCAACCAGGGCCGGGCCCCCGACATGGACTGGCTCGACCACGACCGCCTGGGCTTCAACTACCGGCTCTCGGACCTGGCCTGCGCCCTCGGCCTCGCGCAGCTCGAGCGCCTCGATGACATGCTCGCATCCCGCGCCCGTGTCGCCGCCTCCTACGGCGAGGCGCTGGTCGACGTGGAGGGCCTTGACCTGCCCTGCCCCGACGCGGACGGCGATCGGCGCAGCTGGTTCGTCTACGTCGGCCAGCTTCCTCGCGGCGCCGATCGCGACGCCACGATCCGGTCCCTACGGGAGCGCGGCATCGACTCCAAGCCCTACCTGCCCGCGATCCACCTGATGACCTTGTACCGCGAGCGCTTCGGCCATCGCGAGGGTGAGTTTCCAGTCTGCGAGGACGTGGCCGAGCGCTCGCTCGCGCTGCCATTCCACCCGCAGATGGCGGAGTCGCAGGTGCAGCGCGTCGCCGATGCGCTGCTCGGGCTGCTTCGCCGGTGACGTAGCCTGCCGGGCCATGGGCCGCTTCTCCGAACCACAGGACCCGCTGTTCCAGGCGCTCAACTCCTCGATCGCCTTCGACTTCCGACTCGCCCCGTACGACATCGAGCAGTCGCTCGCGCACGCCCGGATGCTCGCCCACAGCTCGATCATCGGCCCCGAGGACCTGGCCGCGATCGAGGCGGGCCTCGCACAGGTGCGCGACGAGGTAGAGAGCGATCGCTTCCAGGTGCACACAGACGACGAGGACGTGCACATGGCCATCGAGCGCCGGCTCACCGAGATCGCCGGCGACGCCGGCGCGCGCCTGCACACCGCGCGTTCGCGCAACGACCAGGTGGCCACCGACGTCGCGATGCTCGTACGCGCCCACAGCCTCCAAGCCGTGGAGCTGCTCACGGGCCTGATGGGTGTCTTCTGCGACCGGGCCGAGGCACACCTCGACTGGCCGATGCCCGGCTACACCCACCTCCAGCGCGCGCAGCCCGTCTACCTCTCCCACCACCTGCTCGCGTACTTCTGGAAGTTCCGCCGTGACCTCCAGCGGTTTCGCTTCTGTCTGACCGCCACCGACGACCTGCCCCTCGGCGCGGGCGCGCTCGCGGGGGTCAACTTCGACACCAGCCGGATGTTCGTGGCGCAGGAGCTCGGCTTCGGGGGCATCGCAGAGAACTCGCTCGACGCGGTCTCCAACCGCGACTTCGTGCTCGACTACCTATCCGCGGCCGCAACGTGTGCCACCCACCTCTCGGGCCTCGGCGGGGAGATCGTGGTGTGGTCCAGCGAGGAGTTCGGCTTCTGCGAGGTGGCCGATCGGTTCGCGTCGGGATCGAGCCTCATGCCTCAGAAGAAGAATCCCGATGCCGCCGAGCTGCTGCGCGCGAAGGCCCCGCGAGTCGCGGGCCGGCTGACGACTATGCACGGCGTGCTTCACGGGCTGCCGCTCACCTACAACAAGGACCTCCAGGAGGACAAGGAGCAGCTCTTCGACGCGATCGACACCGTCGAGCTCTGCCTCAGCGTGGCCACCGAGATGGTTCGCAGCACCCGTTTCGACCGGGAGCGGCTGGCCACCGCCGCCGCCGACGAGTTCGCGGCAGCCACGGATGTCGCGGACCTGCTGGTCAAGAAGGGAATGCCCTTCCGCCAGGCCCATGGGGTGGTGGGAGGGGTGGTGCGCGGCGCCGTCGAGCGCGGCAAGGCGCTCTCGGAGCTCACATCGGAGGAGCTGGCCGAGCTGGCGCCCGAGCTTGGCCCCGAGTACTACGAACTGCTGCGCGAGGGCGCGTGGCTGGAGTCGAAGGTCTCGGAGGGCGGGACATCCCTGCCCAGGGTCCGCGACCAGCTGGCGCAGGCCCGCCACATCCTCGACGCGGACGAGCCGGCGAGCCCTTGAGCCCGGGGGCGTCGGGCTCGCCCACCGAGGCCGGCTTCTACGACCGCCCCGTGCTGGAGGTGGCGCGTGACTTGGTGGGCTGTGTGCTGTGCCACGGCGCGACCAGCGGGCGGATCGTCGAAACCGAGGCGTATCACGTCTCAGAGCCCGCCTGCCACGCCTACGTCGGCATCACGCCGCGTACGCGAGTCCTGTACGGAGCGCCGGGGACTCTGTACGTGTACCGCTCTTACGGTATCCACGCGCTACTGAACGCCGTGGCCGAGCCCGAGGGTGTAGGTGCGGCGGTGTTGATCCGAGCGCTCGAGCCCCTCGACGGCATCGACCGGATGCGGGCCTGGCGCGGGTTGGACCGCGAGCAGGACCTGTGCTCTGGACCGGGCAAGCTCACCCAGGCGCTGGGTATCGACACCGACCTCAACGCGACGGTGATCGGTGAGCACGTGGACGTCCTACCGCGAGCGGGCGATCAGCCCCCTCCGGCGATCGTCACGGGTGGGCGGATCGGCATCACCAGGGCGATCGATCTGCCGTGGCGCTTCTGCGACTCGTCCAGCCGCTGCGTCTCCAAGCCCTGGGCGGAGGGGATGGCCGTGAAGGCGCGACGCGTCGCGCCGGGCGAGCCGGCGCTCGCGAAGAGATGAGCTAGCGAGGCGCAGCCTCACCGCCGCCCGTACCGCCTCCGCCGCTGGGCGGGGCGGGCGTCGGCGCGGGCTGGGGAGCTGGAGTCGGAGGCGGAGCGGGGGCCGGCGCCGGCTGCTGAGGCGCGGGCGCAGGAGCCGGTGCGGGTGCCGGCTCTTGGGAGTCCCGTGGCGGCGACTCGGGCTCAACCGGGTCCCCGGTCTCGGGCAGCGGCTCGAGCGGTTCGACCTGGGTCTCTTCCGCACCCGTCTCGCCCGGCTCGTTGTCGACGCCGTCCTCGAAGTCACGGCGCTCGCGGATCGCGATCCACTGGCGCATCAGATCGCCCCAGATCTGGGCGGGGTAAGTGCCGCCGGCCACAGGCCCCCCGGCGTACTCGGTCTGCATCGGCTGCACCTTGTCGGCGTAGCCCACCCACACGGCCACCGTCAGCTCTGAGTTGAAGCCGACGAACCAGGCGTCACCGTAGTTCTCGGTCGTTCCAGTCTTGCCGGCCGCGAACTCACCGATCTCCGCGGCGGCGCCGGTACCGCCCGCGACCACGCCTGAGAGCAGCTCCTGCGCGGTTTCGCCGGTCTGCTTGGAGAACACCCGCTCCTTGAGCTTCTTGTTCTCCACGTCGCGACCACCGCCCTCGACGCTCTCGATCGCAACAGGACCGCCCGGCGAGGACGCGAGGGTGCCCGAGACGCGGACGCCTCGGTTGGCAATCGTCGAGTAGGCCTGGGCCATCTCGAGCGTCGTGACCCCCTCGGTCAGCCCTCCGAGCGTCATGGCGGGGTTGGTGGAGATGTCGGTGCGCACCCCCATCGCGTTGGCAAGCTTGGCGATCCGCTTGGTGCCCACGTCGAGTCCCAGCTCGGCGAAGACCGAGTTGTCGGACCTCGCCGTGGCAGAGCGCAGGGAGGCGACCCCCGCGTAGGAGCCCTCGTAGTTGTTGACCTCGAACGTGTCGGTCTTCGAGCCCGGCACGGGCAGGAACTTCTGCTGCGAGGCGAAGGTGGCGTCGGGGCTGACGCCATCTTCCAGCGCGCGCACGAGGGTGAACGCCTTGAAGGCCGAGCCCGGCTGGCGGTGGCCGTTCGTCGCGAGGTTGAAGGGCGCGCTCGAGAAGTCACTGCCGCCCACCATCGCCTTGACCTCGCCCGTGTTGTTCTGGATCGCCACCAGCGAGGCGCTCGGGCCGATGCTGCCCAGGCGCCCCGCGACCGCCTGCTCGGCGGCGAACTGCAACTCGGGGTCGAGCGTGGTCTGCACCTCCAAGCCACCGCTGAAGACGGCGGGCGCGTTGTAGAGGTCCACCAGCTGCTGGGTCAGCCAGCTCGTGAAGTAGGGCTCGCGCGAATCGGGCTCGGGCGGATCGACGTCGCCCTCGGTCGGGATCTCCTCTGTGAGCGCGTCGTCATACTCGGGCTCGGTGATCAGCTCCTGCTCCAGCATGCGCTGGAGCACCTGGTTGCGCCGCTCGGTGGCGCGCTTGGGGTTTTGCAGTGGGTCGTAGAGGGATGGAGAGGCGATCATCCCCGCGAGCAGGGCGGCCTCGGCGGGGCTGGCGTCGATGGCGAAGTTCGCGTCGAGGTCCGCTTCGCCCTCACTGTCGAGATCGAGCGCCGCCGCGTTGTCCTGACCGAAGTAGGTGCGCACAGCCGCTTCGACCCCGTAGGCGCCGTTGCCGAAGTAGACGCTGTTGAGGTACTGCGTGAGCACCTTCTCCTTGGTCCACTGGCGTTCGAGGTGGTATGCGAGCGCGGCCTCGCGCAGCTTCTGAAAGACGGAGCGGTCGTTCTGGGCGGTGAGCGCGTTCTTGACGAACTGCTGCGTGATCGTGGAGCCACCCTGCTTGGCGCTGCGCGCGAGCACGTCCTGATAGAGGGCGCGGGTGATGCCCTTGTAGTCCACCCCGTCGTGGTCGTAGAAGCGCTGGTCTTCGATCGCGATCACGGCGTGCTTGATGTTCGGCGAGATCTCGGTGCCCTCGACCAGAATCCGGTTGTTGTTTCCGGTGAGCTGTGCCAGCTCCTCCGGTGCAGCGCCCTTGGAGGTGGGCTCTGAGTAGACGACGGAGTTCTCCGCGGCCCTGAACTCCGCCTTGTTCTCGAGCTTGGGCAGGTCGCTGGCGACCGCCATCATCATCCCGAACACCGTCGAGACCATCGCCAGCACGGACAGGCCGACCAGGATCAGCAGGAGGCGCAGCTTCTTCAGCTTGGGCTTGGACTGGCGCGGAGGCCCGCCGTTGGGCGCCGACGCCTCGGGCGCGGCGATATGCGGGCTTGGGACTGTTGTAGGCGGCTGCGACATAGGGCATGGCCGCTCCCGGCCGGCAATGGCCCGTGCCGAGGCTTGGGGGGCGGCGTATGGAAGGGTCGGTGCGGCGCCGAAAGCTTGGGCCCCACTGACGCCGACCCGTGGCGGGACGCGCGCAGTCTAGCATTGCCCCCGGTGCCCGGCCCTCGGTTCGAAACGTCCCCGGTGGGGCCTCCGACGGGAGAGGAGGCAGCCGCCTTCCTGACACGAAACGCGGTCGATGCGCTCCCCGGCGAAGAGCTGTCGCGCCAGCTTTCTCGCGACCGTCCTCTGCGCGTGAAGCTCGGCATCGACCCCACGGCTCCCGACATCCACCTGGGCCACACGGTGATCCTGCGCAAGCTGCGCGAGTTTCAGGATCTCGGCCACACCGTGATCCTGATCGTGGGTGACTACACCGCCCGGGTCGGGGACCCCAGTGGGAGGTCCTCGACGCGGCCGATGCTCTCCGGGGAGGAGATCGACGCGAACGCCGAGACCTTCCGCCGCCAGGCGTTCACCGTGCTCGACCCCGACCGGACCGAGGTGCGCTCGAACGGCGAGTGGCTCGACATGCAGATGGAGGAGCTTTTCCGCCTGGCACGGACCTCGACCGTGGCTCAGCTGCTCGAACGCGACGACTTTGCACGGAGGTACGGCCGTGGGGAGCCGATCTCGATCCTGGAGCTGCTCTACCCGCTGCTTCAGGGCTACGATTCCGTCGCAGTACGGGCGGACGTGGAGTTGGGCGGCACCGACCAGAAGTTCAACCTCCTGCTGGCCCGTGACATCCAGCAGGCCTACGGGGTCGCACCGCAGTCGATCCTCACGATGCCGATCCTGCCGGGTATCGACGGCGTGAAGCGGATGTCGAAGTCGCTTGGCAATTACGTCGGCGTGACCGACGCGCCCGAGGATGCATTCGGGAAGTTGATGCGCGTGCCCGATGCGGCCATGCCGACGTACTACGGGCTGTTGCTCGACGCCCCTCTGGACGGCTCCCGGCCGGCGGTGGAGTCCAAACGCTTGATGGCACGGGCTCTCACGGCGAGGCTGCACGGCGAGGGCGCGTCGTCTCGCGCGGAGGAGCACTTCGACCGGCTGCACGTGGACCGCGGGATCCCGGACGAGGTGGAGGAGTTCGTGGCCCAGGGCAGCTCGGGGGGCCCGGAAGTGCACGTCCCCGCGCTGCTCAGGGACGCCTTTGGCATCTCGGCTTCGGAGGCGCGCCGGCTGCTCGCGGCCGGGGGTGTGCGCCTGGACGGCGAGGCCCTGGCCGCGGACGCGCTCGACCTGCCGGCCGAGGCCCTGGACGGCTCTGTGCTCCAGTTGGGCCGCAGGCGGTTTCGGCGCGTCAGAATCTCCTGACTGTCCGCAGTGCGGACCGCCGCCGGCGCGCTATACTGCTCGGTCCCCGGATGGAGAAGCTCGCCGAGGAGACGCACGCAACCTAGCTCCGCAGCATGCGGAACTGTCGTTGGGGCCTCTCCGGAGGTCTTTTTCATTAGGGGGAAGCGAGGTAGGTGGCGGAATCCCCGCCCCGAGAGCGCGGCGGTCTTTGAAAACTCAGCAGCATGTGCAACCGGAGCTCTTTCGAGAGCTTCATGGTTGCGTCCAGGTTCGACCTTCCGCGCGCGGCTTTGCCGTGGGGCGGAGGGCTTACTGAGTAAAGAACCCGTCGAATCCGGGGCCGGCGCAAGGTGTACGTCTGCCGGCCTGCAGTACGGATGCGACAGCTCTTTGATGAAGACAGTGAAACCCGGCCCTCGGGCCGGATGACACGCAGATCTTTCACGGAGAGTTTGATCCTGGCTCAGGACGAACGCTGGCGGCGTGCTTAACACATGCAAGTGGAGCGACGAACCAGGCTTCGGCCTGGGGCAGAGCCGCGAACGGGTGAGTAACA
>JBBSLY010000052.1:0-8475 GCA_038233455.1 Solirubrobacterales bacterium
CACGGAGCAGTCCCGGATAGGGGGGCAGGTCGTCCTGGGCGCGCGTGGGGACGACGCAGCGCGGCGTCGGCAGGCCGATGTCGAGCTCGACCCCAGACGGCCCGCGCAGCCGGTGGCCAAGCAGCTCGTCCTCACCGAAGGGCTCGGCGAGCCCCTCCGCCGCAGGGCCATCCGTGCCAGCGGCCTCGCCGTCGTCGATCAGGAGGTTGGGGCGGAAGCGCCTCACCTCCCAGTCGCAGCCGGGCTCGAGCTCGCGCAGGCGCGCGAGGTTGCTCTTGTTGATGAGATGGATGGGGGCGAGGTCGTGATGTGCGCCGGTCTGGCGGAAACGCCCCGCACCGGGCTGCGCCGCCTCGAGCCGCACCCGGCGCTCGAGCAGCTGCGACAGCGCCGGCTCGACCTCGTCGGCCTCCATCACATCGCCGTTCGGCAGGGTCACCTGCAGATCGCCATCGGGCCCGCGGGGCAGCTCTGCGCGGCAGGCGCGCAAGCGGGGATCGGTCGGGCCTGCCTTGTTCGCGATCCGTTCTCCGCTGTCGGCGTCGGTAACAATCCACCGGCGGTCCCCGGCGCACCCGGCGCTTGCCACCTCGACCTCGGCCAGGGACTCTCCGAGCATGGCCTTGACCGGATAGCGCCAGATCGCTGCGACGGCGAGGCGCTGCTCAGCCATCGCGGAGCCCGCTCGGAGCGGCCCTACTCCGTGAGCTCAGGCTCGGGCTGCTCGGGCGCCGCGTCGGCCGCTGCGCGGGCAGCCACACGCCCGTCGGACTCCTCCGATGGGGCCGTGCGGACGGGGTCGGGACCGGGTGGCACCGGGGGGCTGCCCGGAGGCTGGTGGATGACCCGGAAGCGCAGCACGCCGTCCATGATCCGCAGGCTGTGATCCAGCCGCTCGAGGAGCGGGTTGTCGCCCTCGAACTGGTAGAGGTGGTAGGCCGCCTCCGGGTGATGATCGATCTCGAACGCGGTCTTGCGCGTGCCCCAGTCGTGGCGGCTGGTGATCGTGCCGCCCTCCCCGACCATTCCCTCGACCTCGTCGAGGATCGCCTGCCGACGCTCCTCGGGAGCGCTCGAATCCACGAGCAGCATGAGGTCGTACAGGCGGGCCACGGCCGCGGAACACTAGCAATGGGGGGCGAACGGGCCGCCCTCGAGCCCTTCACCCTACGTGGAGGGACGTCGTCCATCGCGATCGCCGGGGCTCCTCGATCGCGTGCGCTGGCACAACCTGGCCCGGCTGTGCGCCCTGCTTGGCGCGGCGCTGCTGATCGCGGTCGGGCCACGCGGCTGCGGTCGGCAGGACGACCCGGGCCTGGGAGGCCTCGGAGCGCCCTCCGGGCCCCCCTCGCAGCGGGGCGGCGATGCACGCCGGCTGCCGTCACCGGAGGGCGCCAGGCAACCGCCACCCTCGCGCGGCTCGGCTCCGAGGACCGGGCGCCAGCACCGGCCTCCGAGCGGTGCGCGTGAGGACGCCGACCATCCTGCGAACCGGCCGCCCAAGGCGGCCAGGCCGCCCGCACCGCCGTCGGCGCAACCCGCGCCGATTCCGTCGTCCGACCCTCTGCCCGCGCCCTCAAAGCCCGCGCCTGCCGAGCCGCGAGCCCCTCTACCCGCTCCCGCCGCGGAGACAGGGGAGTTCACCCCAGATCCCGATCCCTAGACCGAGTCCTCGGGCTTCGCGCCCGCTCGCTTCGCCTCGATGTCCGCCAGCTGGTCGTCAACCCAGTCGCCGGGGTCGCGGGACTCCACCACCTGCTTGAGCCCCTCGGCGCGCCAGGACCGCTCGTCCGAGGACATCGTCAGCGCGCGGTGGATCGCGTCCGCCTGCTCCTGCACGTCGAAGGGATTCACCGACAGGGCGAACTCGGCCAGCTCCTCGTGGGCGCCCGTGTTCTCGGACAGCAGCGACACGCCATGGCGCTCGTTGACCAGTGGCCCCTCCTTGGCGATCAGGTTCATCCCGTCGAACATCGCGTTGACCATCAGCAGGTCGTAGTGCTTGTACGCGGCGATGGCCTCCTCGAGGTTCTCGCGCAGGCGCAGGTCGATCGGCATCCAGTCGGTGGTGCCGTGGCGGTGGTTCACGACCGCCACGAGCGCCTCGATGCGCTCGAGGTACTCGGCGTACTCGTCCACGTCCTGACGCGAGGGGATCAGGTGGGCGATGAAGGTCACGTCCTCGACGAACTCGGGGTGCTGCTCGAGGAACAGGTCGAAGGCGGTGAAGCCGCGCAGGATGTTCTTGGAGAGGTCGGCGCGGTCGACTCGCAGGATCAGGTGCTCGCGACGGCGGCGCAGGATCTGGCGCTCGTACTCGTGGACCTTCGCGCGCTGCGCGTTACGGCGAAACGTGGCTGCCGAGATCGGCAGCGGGTAGGCGCGGACCCAGATCTCCCTGTCCTCGAAGCGGACGATGCCGTTGTGCTCATCCACCTCGAGGTCGAACAGCTCGCGGCAGCAGAGCAGGAAGTTGCGCCTGTAGGCGCGGGTGTGGAAGGCGACGATGTCGTTGGACAGGATCCCCTCGAAGATGTCCTCGCGCATGTCGCGGGGAAGCACTCGCCACGCGTCGGGCTGGGTCCAGGGGATGTGCACGAAGTGGTGGAGAAAGACGTCGGGGCGCTCGCGGCGGATCTCTCTCGGCGCGGTGTAGAGGTGGTAGTCGTGCAGCATCACGACGACGTCTGACTCGTCGGCGATCTCCTCGAGCACGGCCTGTGCGAGGTCGTGGTTCACAGCGCAGTAACCCTGCTCGTAGGCATCGACCTCCGCCTGGCGGATGTCAGGGGCGTTGGAGAGGTCCCACAGGTAGTGCTGGATGAACCACAGCAGCGGATTGGCCACGACGCTGTAGAACTGCTCGTAAGCGTCGGGGTCGGACTCGACCAGCCGAATCCTGTAGCTGGTGCCGTCGAGATCGCAGTCGAAGCTCTTGCCGCCGTGCTCGTGGGCGGCCTCGGCGTCCTCCTCGGACATGGCTGATGCCACCCACAGGGCGTCGCGGTGGTGCACGAGCCCGGTGAGCGCGGTCACCAGGCCCCCGCCCCCGCGGCGCGCGACGAGCGAGCCGTCGTCCCTGCGTTCGAAGGTCGCCGGCCCCCGGTTGGAGACGAGGACCAACTGTCGCTCCGGGCTCATCTGTCCGAGAAGATACGCAGCCAGTCGCGCAGCAGGCGGGGCGTGAGGAAGTGGGTGCGCACGTGCTCCTTGCCCGCCCGCCCGAGTCGCTTGCCCAGCTCCGGGTCGCCGAGTATCGCCACCGCGCGCTCGGCGCACTCCGCGGGCGAGGAGACGAGGTACCCGCTCTCGCCGTCGGTCACCTGCAGGGGGATGCCGCCCACGTCGCCGCCGATGAAGGGCCGCCCCTTCCAGAGCGCCTCGGACACGGTGAGCCCGAAGCCCTCGCGGGTGCTCTTCTGGATCACCACGTCGGCCTGTGACTGGAAGGCGTTGACCTCGATCGCGCCGACGCTGTTGAGGTTGTTGAGGATGTGGATGTCGGGGTCGCCGTCCGCGTGCCCGACGGTCTGGTTGAAGAACTCCCACCCCTCGGGGTCGTCGGTGGCCATCGAGCCGATCAGCGCCAGCTGGACGTCTTCGATCTCCTCCTTGACCATGCGGTAGGCGTCGATCACCCCCATGGGATCCTTCCACGGGTCAAACCGCGACACCTGGCACATGAGCGGGCGGTCGACGTCGAGGCCGAACTGGTCGCATACGTACGCCGCGTCCTCGGGCGAGAAGGCCATGTTCTTCGGCGACAGGGGGTCGATCGCCGGCGGGCAGATGTGGGTCCGCATCCCGTCGAGGCCGCTCGGCACGTAGTCGGGCAGGTGGAACACACCGGCGTCGTAGGCGCCCAGGAGCGGCACCAGGCGATCGATCACCGTGGGGTTGGGCGTCGAGAGGTCGATGTGGCAGCGCCAGATCCACCGCCCGGCCTTCTCCGGAACGTGCTGGGGGATCGCGGCCGGCTGGGGGTCGTGGACGATGATCACGTCCCAGCCCTCGGACAGCTCGCCGGCGTTCAGTTGGTTGTACTTCGCGAAGACCTGCCACTGCTCGGCGCCGAGCCCCTGGGGATTGCCCTGGAGGGCGTTGTGCATCAGCTTGGTCACGTTGTAGAACTCCTCGCGCCCGAGCATCACCTGCCACTCGGCGTCGATTCCCACGTCGCGCATCAGGGGCACCAGGGTGTAGAGGATCTCCGAGACCCCGCCGCCGAAGGCGGTGGCGGACAGGTGCAGCACGCGCAGCCCCTCGAGCTCTGACCCCAGCTCGCCGATCTCGGCCACCAGGGGCTTGCCGACCACGTGGGTGTAGTCGGCGAGGCTCTTGTGGCCAACCGCGATCGGTTGCAGCATCAGGCGCCCCGCCGGGCGTTCACGAGAGGTGCTTGACCAGGCGCGTGCGGCCCTCTGAGAACTCCGACTCGTCCACGGTCTCGGTGATGATCGCTCGGCTCAGCCGAAGCTCCTCGGAGCTCTCGGCCGATCTCGCGCCACAGAGCTCGAGCATCAGGCTTTGATCGGCCAGCCGGAAGTCGAACTCGATCATCGCCTCGGTCTCGCCGTCGTCCTTCACGAACTCGTTGGCCGCCTCGGTGACGGCGAGCTTGAGGTCTGCGATCTCGACGGCTCCCAGGGGGGTGAGGCGACAGACCGCAGACAGGGCGAGCCGCGCGAGTACGAGGTAGTCGGCCTGGGCCGGGATGCTGAGCGAGACGTCGCGGCTGGACGGTTCCTTCACAGGAGAAACCTATCCACTGAGCCGCTCTATGCCGAGGCCCACTTGCTCGACGATCCGTTCGTGCAGCGCCGTGTTCGCGCTAGCGACGATCGACATCTGGAACTCCTCGCCCGAGCCGAGCAGCCTGCGGCCGGCCAGCGAAGAGCCGTAGCAGTCCGTGACTACGGCGCCCGCCTCCTCGAGCACGAGGGCTGCGGCGGCCAGATCGTAGGGGGAGTTGTTGAGCACTGCACCCCTGCCTACGTGCTCGAACTCCGCGAGCAGCGCGGGCACGTCGGCGATCATGCGCGGGCCGGGTTCGACGTAGGCGTCGAGCTGGCCCGTGACGACCCTGGTCATATCGAATGCGGCCGAGCCCAGGTCGAACGTCGCGCCCCCGACGGAGGACCCATCGATCAGCTCGGCGAGCACCTCGGTGAGCGCTCGGGCAGGACGGCCGCGGAAGCCGTAGCTCCAGAACATGCGATCCAGGCGCTCGTTGGCCGAGAGCGCGATCGGCGGCGACTCCACCAACCCCTTGCCGCGTTCAGCCAGGAACACGTTGCCTGACGGAATCTCGACTACGCAGCCCACCGTGACGTCGGCCATCGTCGGGTCGCCCTCGAGCGGCGCCGCGGCCACCGAGACACAGCAGGACTCCAGTCCCGCCAGCGCGGGTCGGGTGCCGTCGATCGGGTCGACGACGAGGACCGCACGGGGCGTCCCGCCCGGCTCGACCAGGCCGCGGTCCTCCGAGTAGAAGGCGACATCGGGAGCCCGCTCAGCCAGGAAGGACTCGAGCGTCGCCTCCGCCGCCGCGTCGATCGCGAACGTCACGTCGCCTCCCGCGGCGGGTGCCGTCTCGTCGTGCGCCCGTGCCGAATGCGACCCCAGGGCCGGGAGGACCTGCGCACGCAGCGCGAGCGCCAGGTCGCGGACGAGCTCGCGCACCGAGCGTCTGCTAGGGCCGCTCGGGAGCGCGATCGGGGCGCTCACCCAGCTTGAGCTTCACGGTGCGGCGCTTGCCGTCCCGGACCACGTCGAGCTCGACCTCGTCGCCCGCGGACTTCGAGCTGATCAGGTCGGCGAGGTCGTCTGTGAGGCTGAGCTCGCGGCCCCCGACTCCCACGATCACGTCACCACCGGACGGGACGTCGGTCTGGCCCTGGAACTCGATCTTGCGCCGGCCCGCCTCGAGCCCGGCCTTGTCGGCGGGACTTCCCGCCTCGACTTCGACCAGCAGCGCGCCGGCGGGATCGGGCAGATCCAGTCGCTCCGCGAGCTGGGGGTAGAGCGACTGCGACGTCACGCCCAGATACCCGTAGTCGACGCTGCCGTCATCCCGCAGCTCTTCGAGCGAGCGGCGCACCGTGTCGACCGGGATCGCAAACCCGACGCCCTCCCCGCCACCGCTGGTGGACTTGATCTGAGCGTTGATCCCGAGCACCTTGCCCTGACGGTCGAGCAGCGGCCCGCCGGAGTTGCCCGGATTGATAGCCGCGTCGGTCTGGATCGCGTTGCCGATCCCGAACGCCGTCAGCGACTCGATGTTTCGATCCACCGCCGAGACGACGCCGACCGACAGCGACTGGCGCTCGCCGAACGGGCTGCCGATGGCGGCGACCGGCTCGCCGACCCTCAGCTCCGCGGAGCGGCCGAGCTCGAGGGGGGTCAGGTCCAGGCCGGAGGGGTCGACCTTGATCAGCGCGACGTCGGAGTTGGGGTCGTCGCCCACGATCTTGGCCGGCACGCGGTTGCCGTCGGAGAACTCGACGTAGACCTCGTCGGCGCGCTCGGAGTCCGGCGCGGTGCCGCTCGTGACCACGTGGGCATTGGTGGCGATGTAGCCCTCTCCGTCCAAGATGAAGCCAGAGCCCTGCCCCCCCTCACCGCCGTCCTCGGAAAGCACAGAGGAGCCGCCGTCGAAGATCGAGAGTACGGTCACGACGCCGGGCGCCAACCGGTCGTAGAGGGCCGCGGCGTCGAAGCCGCCCTTCGTCCCGAGGCCCTCGACCACCTGGACCCGCGTGGTGCGAACCTCCTTGGCCGTCTCGGTGGACGCGTCCGACTCCGCGCCGGCTCCCAGCTGCTGGTCGTCGTCGCTGCAGGACGCGACCCCCAGGGCAAGAGCGATCGTGAGCGCCGCCGCGATGGGTACGCGGCGGGCGACTCCTGGCCGGGCGGCCATCAGGAGACCGGCCGTCCCACAGTGGAGGGCAGCCGCAGCGTGAACGAGGCTCCCGCGTCCGAGTCGCCGGTCTGGATCGAACCGTCCATCCGCTCCGCGAGCTCGCGCGCTATGGCAAGGCCGAGGCCTGCCCCGCGGGTGGCGTCACCCGTGTAGAAGCGGTCGAAGACCTGCCGGGAGTCCGGCAGCCCCGGTCCCTCGTCAGCCACCGTCAAAGCGGCGGCTCCATTCTTGCGTTCTGCGGAAACGGTCACGTGAGTTCCCTCGGGAGTGTGACGGAGGGCGTTGTCGAGCAGGATACGCATGATCTGGGCCACCCGTTCCCGGTCGCACAGGGCCTGGATCCGAGCGGGCAGGTGCAGCTCGAGGTCGGTCTCGTGACGGGTCACGGCGGGGCGGAACTCACCGGCGATCGTGCGCGCCAGCTCGCCCAGGTCCACCGGCTCGCACTCCAGGGCCACCGACCCGGCGTCCAGGCGCGAGAGGTCGAGGAGATCCACGGCGAGCTTCTGCAGGCGCTCGACCTGCTCGCCCATCGTGTCCAGGAACTCGCGCCGGGTCTCGTCGTCGAGGTCCTCGTCTTGGAGCAGCTCGACGAAGCCACCGAGGGAGAAGATCGGCGTGCGCAGCTCGTGCGAAGCGGTTGCGACGAACTCCTTGCGCGCCACGTCGACCCGGCGCAGCTGGCGCTGCATCTCGTTGAACGTCTCGGTGAGCTGGCCCAGCTCGTCTCGCGACTCCACGGGCAGCGGCTCGATGAAGCGCCCGGCGGCCACCTCCTGGGCGCCCCGCTCGAGGCGCATCACCCGCCGCGACAGCGCCCGGGCGACCAGGTAGCCGCCCACCAGGGCCAGCATCAGGGCGGCCGCCGCCGCAGCCAGCAGCCGCGCGCGCACGAAGGCGACGGTCTCCTGGGCGTCGTCGAGGCTCTGGGTGTAGAGGGCCACCCGTGCGATCCGGCCCCTGTAGGGGATCGGCTGGGCGAGCTCGACCAGCTCCTCCCCGCGGAAGGTCCCGCGGCCCGGCACGGGCGATCTCGTCACGACGGCCCTCTCCGCCAACGGCCGGTTCTCCGGCGTCTTGCGCTCCTCACGCGAGTCGGTGATCGGGAAGAAGCGCAGGTCCTCGGCGCGAGGGGCCGCGTCACCGGCCGGCTGCTGGACGCTCAGCAGCGTCAGCCTCGCTCCGGCCGCGTCGGCGATCGCGCGCACCTGATCGTTGAGCTCCGTGCCCGTGATCTCTCCATCGACGGTGAGCCCCTCGAGCGTGGGCGCAGCTTCACGCGCCACCAGCTCCAGCTCCTCGAGCTTTCGCTCCCGCAGGTTGGACTCGAGCTGCGGGATGACGAAGAAGTAGAGCACCGAGAAGGCCGCCGCGACGATCCCGAGGAAGACCAGCGTCAGCTTGTTGCGCAGTGAGCGCAGGCCTGGGAGGTGCACGCTCAGCGGTCCCGGAAGCGGTATCCGACGCCGCGCACGGTGAGGATCAGCTCCGGGTAGCGGGGGTCTGACTCGAGCTTCTCGCGCAGGTGGCGGATGTGGACGTCGACCGTGCGC
>JBBSLY010000053.1:0-8448 GCA_038233455.1 Solirubrobacterales bacterium
CCTGTCCCACCTGCTCCACTCGCGTGCGCGCCCGTGGCCACGGCGACGACAACCGCACCACCTTCTGGTGCCCGCGGTGCCAGACGTGATCCGCGTGGGGCACAAGGGGGCCGACGACCTCGCCCCCGGCAATACCATCGCCTCCTTCGAGGCGGCCCGCGAACACGGCGTCGACATGATCGAGTTCGACGTCCTGCGTATGCGGGACGGGCGGCTCGTGCTCGCCCACGACGGTGAGGACGCGCACTCCCGCGAGCCGCTGACGCTGGCGGAGGGGCTCGACCATCTCGCCGGGCCGAGCTACGCCGGCATCGATCTCGACGTGGACCTCAAGCTGCCGGGCTACGAGCGCGAGGTGGTGGAGGCGCTGGACGCGAGTGGCCTCACGGCGCGGGCGCTGATCTCCTCCACCTACCCCGCCAGCCTGGAAGCCATCGGCGAGATCGCTCCGGGGGTCAAACGGGGCTGGTCGGTGCCCCGCGCCCAACGCGACTACACCAAGAGCCTGCTGCTGGCCGCGCCCGCCTACGCCGCGCTGCGCTGGATCCGAGCCGGGCTGCCGGCCAAGGCCGCGCGCGCCATCGCGCGGGGCGAATGCGAGGCGATGATGGCCCACAGGCTGCTGGTGAGCCGGCTGCTCGCACAGCGCATCCACGAGGCCGGCGGCGAGCTCTACGTCTGGACAGTGGACGATCGCGAGGAGATCGAGCGCCTGGAGCGCATGGGCGTGGACGGCGTGATCAGCAACGACCCGCGCCTGTTCGCCCGCGAGCCGGTCAGCGGATGACGCAGGTGGCGGCAGCCGTACCCGGCGGATCGCTGCCCTCGACCCCTCGGGCCCGCGCACGGGTGATCCGAGCACGGCGCCGCACTACCGCGGGGCGGCCGTTGCGCCGACCGCGCCACTGGTAGTCGACCCGGCCGCGCAGCTTGAACTCGGTGCCGGGGGGCAGCTGGCCGAACTGAAACGAGAACCCCTTGCGCGCCGAGCGAAACCGCGCCGAGCCCACGCGCAGCCAACGCGAGCTCGAGCCGGTCGCGAGCCAGCGCCCGCGGCCACTATCGAAGTACTGCGCCTCGAAGCGCATGTAGAGGCGCTGCCGCGTGCCGTTGCCAGGCATGCTCGCCCGCACCCCGACCGTGTTCGGAGCGGCCTCGGTGTCACAAACGTTCACCGTCGCCCACAGGTACCTGGCGTCCCGCTTGCCGGCTTGGGCGGGCGCCGCCAAGCACAGGAGCGCGAGCGCGAGCGGAATCGTAAGAAGACACCTCATCGGCCCTCATAGTGACAAAGCGGCGGTTTCCGGGCCGCAGTTCGTGATGAAACGCGCGCTCGGGCGTAGTGGTTGCATGAGCCAAGCGATGGCAGAGCGTGTGCCCATAGCCGCAGGGGACAGCCCAAACGCCGCGACCTTCGGGGCGCTCTATGAGCGCACCTTCCCGAAGGTCTATGCCTACGTGGCCTCGATGCTCAGAGACCGCTCCGCTGCCGAGGACGTGACCGCCCAGGCCTACGAGCGCGCGTACCGCAAGCGGCGCAGCTACCGCCCGGCACGCGGCACGGCGGAGGCGTGGATCTTCGGCATCGCGCGCAACGCGGCGCTCGACGAGCTGCGCAGGCGCAAGCGCCGGGCTGAGTTGCCGGCCGAGCCCGAGCCCGAGGACGAGGCCGCGCTCGCCGTGGAGGACCACGCAGAGCACTCGGTGCGTCGCGCGGCCGTCCGAGCGGCCATCGCGGACCTGGAGGGGACCGAGCGCGACATGGTCGCCCTGAAGTTCACGGGCGGGCTCTCCAACGCGGAGATCGCGCGGGTGCTGCGCACCAGCGAGTCGAACGTGGGAACCAGACTTCACCGGACCATCACGAAGCTGAGGGAGGCCTGCCATGACCGAGCTTGACGCCGTGGTCGAACGCGATCTGCGGGTGATCGACCAGACCATCGATCGGGGCCAGGCCACGGCCCCGGACCCGGCGCAGCACGAGCTGGAGGAGATGGTGCTCGCACTGGGCGCCGAGGCCCCCGAGCCCGACCCCGCCTTCGCGGCCGAGTTGGGCGAGCGCGTGGTCGCGGGCTTCCCCCGCCGCCGCGTGCCACACCCTTCCCTGCCCGCCTGGCTCGCTCCCAGGCGCCCGTCGCTGATCGCGCTTGCGGGCGTGGCGTCGGTCGTCGCGGCGGTGGTCGGGGTGGCCTCGCTCTCCACGGGCCCCGGCGGCGACGAGATGTCCAGCCTCGGAAGTAACTCTGAGAGCTCGCCCGCGCTGTCGGAGGACAGCTCGGGGGCCGCAGGCGCAGGGCCGCGAGGCGTGGCCCCGCCCTCGGGCCCGTCGCGCGGCTTCGCCCCCGGCGCCCGGACCCGCCGCATCGAGCGCTCGGCGTCACTCGCGCTCGCCGCACCCGAGGACAGGCTCGAGCGCGTGGCCGACGAGGTGGTCGCGGTCACCGACCGACTCGACGGCTTCGTGCTGCGCTCATCGGTCTCGACCGGCGAGGAGGGCGCCTCGTTCGGGAACTTCGAGCTGCGGGTTCCCGCCCGACGGCTTCAGGATGCGCTCGCCCAGCTGTCGAAGCTCGGCGACGTGCGCACACGCACGCAGGCGGGCCAGGACATCACGCGCAGGTTCGTGTCCGTCGGGGACCGGCTCGAAGGCGCCCGGGCGCAGAAGGCGAGCCTCCTGTCTCGGCTCGAGGAGGCGGACTCCGACACCGAGGCCGAGTCGATCCGGCGCCGCCTCGACCTGACCTCCGCGGAGATCAACGGCCTGCGTGGGCAGCTCCGTCAACTTCGCCTGCGCAGCAACTACGCGAGCGTGTCCGTGACCCTCGAGCGCGCGAACGACGGCGAGCGCACCGGAGGCGATGGACTCGGGGGAGCGCTCGGCGACGGGGTGCGCTCGCTCTCGGACTCGATCGAGCTGATGGTCCGCCTGCTCGGCGTGCTGCTCGTGCCCGGCGCCCTGGCCGGAGTGATCTGGCTGGCCGCACAGTCGGCTCGCCGGCGCCGCCGGGAGGCGACCCTCGGCTGACGCTTCCCCTCCCCACCGGGCCTAGACTCCGGCTGTGCAGACGGGGGAGGAAACTGCCGACCTGCTGGCGAGCCTCGAGGCGTTCTCGGCCCGCGAGGACCGAGAACTCGAGCAGATGGCCCAGGTGGCGGTCCCGCGCACCTTCGACAGGGGCGAGGTGATCTTTCGTGAGGGCGACCCCGGCGAGGCGCTCTACGTCGTGCGCACCGGGTCGGTGAGCATCCAGCGAGAGCACGGCGACGGCAGGACGCTCGCGCTGGCCGAGCTGCGCACGGGGTCGATGTTCGGCGAGCTTGCGGCCTTTGGCGGCGAGGTGCGCTCCGCGACCGCGGAGGCGCTCGAGGAGACCGCGCTGGTGGCCATCCTCGGGCCCGACATGCAGCGCGTGCTGCGAAACAACCCCGACATCGCGCTGAAGCTGCTCGCCGGGCTCGCCGAGCGGGTGCGCCGGCTCAACGACCGGCTGCTGGCCCAGTCGTTCCAGACCGTTCCGGGCCGTGTGGCCGGCGCGCTGCTGCTTCAGACGATGGCGCGCCAGGAGGAGGGGGCCGGTGCCACGGACGTGCTCGTCAGGGCGACCCAGGCGGAGATCGCCCAGCTGGCGGGCACCTCGCGCGAGAGCGCCAGCCGCTTCCTCGCGACCCTCGAGCGCGAGGGTGTGGTCGAGCTGGGCCGCGGGAAGGTGACAGTCCATGACCCCGAGCAGCTCCGGAACTTCATCAACTGAGGCCCAGGCCCGCCGCCGGGCTCGGATGGTCGCGGGCCAGCTCGGCCGGCGGGGGATCGAGGACGGCCGCGTGCTCGCCGCCATGGCCGACGTGCCACGGGAGCATTTCGTGCCCGAGGCCCTCGCGGCCCGCGCCTACACCGACGGAGCCCTGGCCATCGGCGAGGGGCAGACGATCTCGCAACCGTGGATCGTCGCCCGGATGATCGAGCTCCTGGAGCTGCGAGGCCCCGAGCGCATCCTGGAGGTCGGCACCGGCTCGGGATACGCGGCGGCGGTGCTCAGCCGCTGCTGCTCGCACGTGGTCACGATCGAGCGGATCGCGAGCCTCGCCACTCGCGCGGCCGCGACGCTCGCAGCGTTGAACTACCGCAACGTCGAGGTGCGCACCGGGGACGGCACCGCGGGCGTGCAAGACCGGGCGCCCGTCGACGCGATCGTCGTCGCGGCGGGTGCGGGCAAGGGTCCCCCACCCGCCCTCGCCGAGCAACTCGTGCCCGGAGGCCCACTGGTCTGCCCGATCGATCGCGACGGGGACGAGCGGCTGGTGCGCATCCGCGACGGGAGGACCGAGCAGATCGCGGCCGTGCGCTTCGTGGCGCTGGTGGAGGACGAGCCCTGAAGCGCGAGCTCTCGGCCGGGGGCGTGGTGCTACGGCGTGAAGGCAAGGTCGCCGAGGTGGCGGTCGTGAGCCCGCGCGAAGGGGTGGTCGCCCTCCCGAAGGGATGGCTCGAGCCGGGCGAGTCCCTCGAGCAGGCGGCGGCTCGGGAGGTGCGCGAGGAGGCGGGAATCGAGGCCAGGCCGGTGGAGCGCCTCGGCGAGATGGCCGCGAAGGCGCTCGAGCGAAGCGCAACGTAGTATCCGCGCCGTGTTCGTGCTCAACTTCTACTCCCCGGTCTTCATCGACCAGCTCAAGCGGGGGCGCAAGACCGCGACCATCCGGCTCGGCGACAAGCACGCCAAGTACCGCCAGGGCGAGGTCGTGCTGGTCACGGTGGGCTTCCAGCACTCCCCGCGCGAACGGATCTTCGAGGCGGTGATCGACGGCGTGGAGGTCAAGCCCGTCAAGGAGCTCTCGCCGCGCGACATCGAGCACGACAACCCGGAGTTCCGCCGCCTCGACGAGACCGTCCACTTCCTCGAGCAGATCTACGGCCGCAAGGTCTCCGAGGACGACCTCGTCACCGTCGTGCGCTTCTCGAAGATCTCCGACCGCCCGTCAGAGATGGCCGAGCGCCTGCAGCCGGGCCCGGCGCAGAACTAGCGGGTCAGGCCGGACTCGAGATCGCTGCGCATGGGTTCGGCGGCGGCAGGCATCCACACCACCCTCCCGGATGTCGGCAGCGGGCTCGCCGCGGTTGGCTTGGTCGAAGCGGTCTCGAACCTCAGCGGGGGCTCGCTCATCGATCGCCTCGGAGACCTGGCCGTGGCCAACACACCGCTACCGATGGTCGAAGAGACGATCAAGCACCTCGGGGTGACCGACAAGCCGTTTCTGCGGGCCAACGTGATCGCGGCACTTGCCCTGACAGCCGGATTCGCGATCCCGGGACGGCGGTCGCTCGGCGTCCAGGCCGCCCTCGCCGCCACCGGCTTGGCGGTGGCGGGCCTCGGCCGGCGGCGACTCGACGCGCTCGAAGCGAGGCGCCACAGGCCGTTCGCGCTCCCGGCCGCCGTCGACGCGCTCGGCGAGGTCACCGACGGAGCGGAGCTGTGGCCGGGCGCCGAGCCGTTGTTCACGGACCCCGAGCGCTTCTATCAGACCGACATCAACCTACGGCCCCCGGCCGTCGATGCCGACAGGTGGTCGCTGGAGGTGCAGATCCCCGGGGGCTCGCGCCGGCTCGCGATCGACGAGCTCCTGCAACTGGATCTTCAAGAGCGTGACGCCGCGCTCGTCTGTGTCCACAACCGCCCGGGCTGGGACCGACTCGGCCAGCAGCGGTGGACCGGCCTACCAGTCCTCGATGTCTTGGGTCTCGCGGGAGACCTCCCAGACGATCTCGACCACTACGACCTCATCACGACGGCGGTCGATGGTTACAGCCAGGTGATCCCGCTCGCCACCGCCCGCCAAGCGCGGACCTGGATCGTGTTCGGCATGGCGGGGCGTGCGCTTGCGCGCAAGCACGGCTTCCCGGCTCGGGTGATGACACCGGGCGTGGTCGGCCAGTACAACGGCGTAAAATGGCTGTCCGCCCTGCGCGTCGCACCGCGCGGATCACAGGCCTCATGGTGGACACGCCGAAGGAGCTGGCTGGGCGAGCCGGGATGGCCTCGAGAGCTCGTCTGGGTGAAGCCGATGGCCCGGATCGACAGCCCGGCCCGTCCGGGAATGCCGCCCCGCCTCCCCCCTCCGCCCGTCCACGTCGATGCCGGAGCAGTCTCGTTCGTCGGCACGGCCTGGGCTCCCCCCCAGGGCGTAGCAGCCGTCGAGATCCGCCTCGACGGGGGAGCGTGGCACGAGTGCCAGCTCGCTCGTCCGATCAACGACGACTCCTGGCGACGGTGGCGCGCGGCGTTGGATCTGCCCCTCGGCACCCACGCCATAGAAGCACGCTGTCACGGCGGTGATGGAACCGTTCAGGCCGGCTACCCGAAAGAGCCCTTCCCCTCCGGTGCCGGCGCCTATCACCGTGTTCTGATTCGGGCTTCGTGACCTCGCCGGCCGCTTGGCACTCGCGGTGCTAGAGTGCCAACCGAATCCACAGAAGCCAGTCATAGACGGAGGTTTTGTATGAAGCTCAAGCCTCTCGGCGATCGTTTGATCGTCCAGGCCATAGAAGAGGAGGAGACGACCGCCAGCGGCATCGTGCTCCCCGACACCGCCAAGGAGAAGCCCCAGCGGGGCAAGGTGCTCGCCGTCGGCGAGGGCCGTTTCGACGACGACGGAGAGAAGCGCATCCCCGTCGACGTGAGTGAGGGCGACGAGGTCCTCTACTCCAAGTACGGCGGCACCGAGATCAGCGTCGACGGCGATGACCTGCTGGTCCTGCGCGAGTCCGACGTGCTGGCCAAGGTCGCCGGTTAGCGGAGGAGCACCGCCGGAACGTCGTTTCGGCGAGCACCGCACGTTCTCATCGATCAACTTCAGGTAACGGAGGAAGACAAATGGCTCACAAAGAGCTCAAGTACGCCCAGGAGGCGCGCACCGCACTTCAAGAGGGCGTAGACGCGGTGGCCAACGCAGTAAAGGTCACCCTCGGTCCCAAGGGCCGCTACGTGGTGCTCGACAAGAAGTTCGGCGCACCGACCATCACCAACGACGGCGTGACCATCGCTCGCGAGATCGAGGTCGAGGACGTCTTCCAGAACCAGGGCGCCCAGCTCGTCCGCGAGGTCGCCACGGCGACCAACGACGTGGCCGGCGACGGCACCACGACCGCCACCGTGCTGGCCCAGCAGATCGTGCGCTCGGGCTTGCAGAACGTCGCAGCCGGCGCCAACCCGCTCGGCCTCAAGCGCGGCATCGAGAAGGCCGTGGACCAGGTCGTCGAGAACATCGGCAAGCAGGCCAACGAGATCTCGGGCAAGGACCAGATCGCCCGTGTGGCCGCCATCTCGGCCGGTGACGACGACATCGGCGACGTGATCGCCGACGCCATCGACAAGGTCGGCAAGGACGGCGTGGTGAACGTCGAAGAGGGCCAGACCTTCGGGATGGACCTCGAGTTCACCGAGGGCATGCAGTTCGACAAGGGCTACATCTCGCCCTACATGGTCACCGACCAGGACCGGATGGAGGCGACCCTCGAGGACCCCTACATCCTGATCGCCAACCAGAAGATCGGCTCCGTCCGCGACGTGCTGCCCGTGCTGGAGCAGGTCATCCAGGCCGGCAAGCCGATCCTGATCGTGGCCGAGGACGTCGAGGGCGAGGCCCTCGCGACCCTGGTGGTCAACAAGCTCCGCGGCACCTTCACGGGCGTCGCGGTGAAGGCCCCGGGCTTCGGCGACCGCCGCAAGCGGATGCTCGAGGACATCGCGATCCTCTCCGGCGGAGAGGTGATCACCGAGGAGATGGGTCTCAAGCTGGAGAACACCCAGCTGTCCCAGCTCGGCCGTGCTCGGCGCGTCGTGGTGACCAAGGACGACACCACGATCGTCGACGGCGCCGGTGATAGCGAGGCGATCAAGGGCCGCATCAACCAGATCAAGAACGAGGTCGAGTCGACCGACTCCGACTTCGATCGCGAGAAGCTCCAGGAGCGCCTCGCGAAGCTGGCCGGCGGCGTTGCGGTGGTCAAGGTCGGAGCCGCGACCGAGACCGAGATGAAGGAGAAGAAGCACCGCGTCGAGGACGCGCTGCAGGCCACCCGGGCCGCCCTCGAGGAGGGCATCGTTCCCGGCGGCGGCGTCGCACTCCTGCGCGCCACCGAGGCCGTGAAGCTCGACGCATACGAAGGCGATGAGCGCACCGGCGCTCAGATCGTCGTCCGCGCGTTGGAGGAGCCGGTCCGCCAGCTGGCCCACAACGCCGGGCTCGAGGGCTCGGTCGTGGTCAACGATGTGCGCAAGGCCAAGAAGGGCCACGGCCTCAACGCCGACTCGGGTGAGATCGTGGATCTCGTGTCCGCCGGCGTGATCGACCCGGCCATGGTCACCCGCTCGGCGCTGCAGAACGCGGCCTCGATCGGCAAGAACATCCTCACGACCGAGGCGATCGTCGCCGAGATCGAGGACAAGGACGGCGGCG
>JBBSLY010000054.1:0-8433 GCA_038233455.1 Solirubrobacterales bacterium
CCTTCACCGCCGTCGGCGACCGGCAGCTCGATCGCCTCGAGACCACCCGCGCGCAGCCCGCCCGCGATCGCGGCGGCCACTTCGGATGCGGCGAGGGTGCCCTTGAAGCTGTCGGGCGCGACGAGCACCGGCCCGCGGGGGCTCATCGGGGTTGCCGGCCTGCCGCGGTCACGCCGCGCGCGAGGTCGGTGTTGGCGGCGTTGGCGATCGCGTCGACCTCCAGCTGGGTCATTTCTGCCTGCTGGACTTCGAGTCGCACGGGCATGAGGACTGATTCGGCGCGCGCTCGCCTCAGCCGCGCAGCTGCTCGATGCCACACTCCTCCGGCGGCTTGTCCTCACGCCAGCGCAGGAGCTTCGCCCCGTGGCGGATGCGGTCGCCCGTGATGTGGTCGAAGGCGATCTCGCACACCAGCTCGGGCCGCAGCCCCTCCCACACCAGCTCCTCGTCGGACTTCCAGCGGCTGGGCTCGCCCGAGCCCCGCTCGCCGGTGCGGTAGGGGGCGAGGAAGCCGAGCAGCTCGCGCTTCTCGGCCGCCTTGAAGCCGGAGGTGTGGCCCACCACGCGCAGCTCGCCGTCGGGGTCGTACATCCCGAGGATCAGCGAGCCGACCGTGTCGGGCTCCTTGCCCATCCGGAACGCGACCACCACGCAGTCCGCGGTGCGCACGCGCTTGATCTTTGCCATCCCCTTGCGTTCACCCGGCAGGTAGGCCGCCTCGGCTCGCTTGGCGATCACCCCCTCCGAGGCGCCGGTGAGCCACTGCCCGGCTTCGTCACGGTCGTCGGCCATCGGCGTGAGCTGAACGGGGGCAAGGTCGAGTGCGGCCAGACGCTCGCGGCGCTCGGCGTAGGGGAGATCCATCAGCACCTCGTCCCCGATCGCGAGCACATCGAAGGCGACGAAGGCGGCCGGCGTCTCGCCCGCCAGCTTCTCGACTCGCGAGGCCGCGGGGTGGATGCGCTGGCTGAGCAGGTCGAACTCCTGCGCCCCGTCCACCACCACGATCATCTCTCCGTCGATCACCGCGCGCTCGGTCGCCATGGCCAGCAGCTGGGCCTCCACATCTGGGAAGTATCGGTTCATCTGCTTGCCGCCGCGGCTCTGCAGGTAGACGTCCGGGCCGTCGCGGAAGGCGAGCGTGCGAAAGCCGTCCCACTTGGGCTCATAGAGCCACCCTTCGCCGTCGGGCAGCTCCTTCGCCGAGCGCGCCAGCGCGGGCTTGATCGGTGGCGCCAGCGGCAGCGTCACGGCCGCGGCGCCGCGCTGCGGCCCCGCAGGGCCCGGAGCATCAGGTCGCCCGCGCGGGGCGACAGCCCGTGCACGATTCGCAGCAGGCGCACGATCGGCGGGAAGTACACCCCGCGCCTGTCGGCCTCGATCCCCTCGACGACCTTGGTCGCCAGCTCGTCGGGGTCGGCAGCGTCGTCGGAGCGGTACCAGGCCGGCATGCGGTCCTTGTCGTGGTCGTGCAGGTGGCTGCGGATCTCACCGGGATAGACCGTGGTCAGCGAGACGCCGGTGCCGCGGAGCTCATGGCGCAGGCCCTCGGAGAAGCCGCGCTGGGCGGCCTTGGTCGCCCCGTAGACCGCGGCCTCGGGGAAGGTCCGCAGCGCGGCGCCCGAGGAGACGATCACGATGTGCCCACGGCGGCGCTCGACCATCCCGGGCAGCGCGGCGCGCACCGTGTGCAGCGTGCCCATCCAGTTGATCCTGGTCATCCGCTCCTCGTCCTCGGCCTCGAGTGACACGTAGGGCCCGTAATGGGCGACACCCGCATTGACCACGAGGAGATCCACGGCTCCGAAGCTCTGGACGGCGGACTCGACGGCCGAGCGGTCGCTCACATCGGCGACGAGCGCCCGATGGCCGGACCCCGGCAGCGCTTCCGCGAGCGCCTCGAGGTCGTCCTTTGACCGGGCCATCAGCCCGATCGTGGCGCCCCGCCCCGCGAGCGCACGCCCCAGCGACTCGCCGATGCCGCGCGAGGCGCCGGTGAGGATCACCCGGGTGCCGGACTCGATCTGCACGCCGGTAGCATCCCATCAGATGTCCCACGACCAGGCCACCGTCGCCGAGGAGGAGTACCTCCAGGTCATCTTCTGGCTCGAGGAGGCCGGCCTGCCGATGACCGGCGCCAACGTCGCGCGCGCAATGCAGGTGTCCGCCCCGACGGTCCACGAGATGGTCGGGCGCCTGGAATCAGACGGCTACATCACCCGCGGCGACGACAAGTCGATCTCCTTCACCGAATCCGGGCGCGAGCACGCGGCCGGCATCGTGCGCCGCCACCGGCTGATCGAGCGCTTCCTCACCGACGTCTTCGACATCCCCTGGGACGAGGTGCACGAGGAGGCCGAGCGCCTGGAGCACTGGATGTCGCCCACCGTGGAGGAGCGGATGCTCAAGGCGATCGGTGACGCCCAGACCTGTCCCCACGGCCATCCCATCTACACCGGCCGCCGCGAGGAGGGCGTGCCGCTCGCGGATGTGGAGCAGGGTGCCCGCGTGCGGGTGCTGCGCTTCGAGAACGAGGCCGAGGACCTGCTGCACTACCTGATGGACGCGGGCCTGCGACCCGGGCTGGAGGGCACCCTCGCCGAGTCGGGCGACGAGCAGGTGGCGCTCGAGGCCGACGGCGAGCGGTTCGCCGTGACGCGCAGCGTGGCCGAGACCGTGTCCGTGGTGGCCGACCCCTCGCCACCTCCCCGGGTGGCGCTGCCCGAGCAGCTCGTGCTCGCCAAGGAGCACTGGGGACGCTAACCACGCCGCGCCGCGGCAGGGCGACCAGCCGGCGTCAGCCGACCTCGGGAACGCTCTCCTTGCGCAGCTTGAGATCGTAGAAGAGCAGCGTCGACACGAGGGCCACGAACGGCGTGGTGAGGCTCTCGGTGAGGATCTCTCCCACGAGCAGCACGGCCTCGCGGTCCGCGGCCTCGGCCAGCGCCGTGAACGGGGTGAGGATCAGGATCGCGGGCGCGGTCGCGGCGACGTTTGCCGCGAGCACGATCAGGAAGGTCCGCCAGAAGGCGTCCTGCACGACGTCCCAGCTGCGCGCGAGCGCCTTGGTGGAGCGGGCGCCGTCGATCGCCACCGCCTGGGTCACGAAGTACCAGCGCACCGCTACGTAGACGCCGGGGATCACGAACGCGAGCAGGCCGAGCGCGATCCCCACCGCGGCCAGCGCCACCGCCGCGAACACCGGGGCGAACACGTCGAGGGCGGCCTGGAGTGTGCGCCCGGCTCGGGGGCGCTCGCCCGCGGCCAGCGAGCCCAGGGCGAAGATCGTGGCCGCGGTGATCAGCGGTGTCGCCACGAGGAAGCTCACCAGGGTCGGTATCACGGTGCGCTCGATCGGGCTGTCGGTGCGGTAGGCGGATGTCAGCTCCTCGAGCCCGACCCCCGAGACGACCAGCTGGATCGGCGCGACCACCGCCAGCGACATGAACAGCAGGAGCCCGAAGTTGCGGCCGTAGATGACGATCGCGTCGCGAAACAGCGCTCGGGCGTCGCGCGGGCGCCCGAGGTCGAGCCCCGGGCCCTCGGTCACGCCGGCGTCAGGTCTCGCCAGGCGCCCGCGAGGCGGCCCACGGCCTCCTCGATCTGGTCGCCGGGCACCCCGGAGTACGCAATCCTGAAGGCGTTCTCTCCGCCCTCGAGCAGAAAGTCGGTGCCCTTCACGAAGACCACGCCCTGCTCCTTCGCCCGCTCGGCCAGCGCCGCGACGTCGGCGTCTTCGGGCAGCTCGACCCACAGGAAGTACCCGCCCTCGGGCACGACGAACTTCGCTTCGGGAAGCTCGCGCTCGAGCGCGGCGCAGAGGACGTCGCGGCGTTCGCGCAGCGCCTCCTTGACGGTCGCGATCGAGGTGTCGATAGCCCCCGACGTGCAGAACTCGGCCACGATCGCCTGCGAGACCATGCTCGGGGAGATGTAGGTGGAGGTGGCCATGCGGCGGATCTCCGCGATCACCGGCGCCGGCCCGGCGAGGTAGCCGACGCGGATGCCAGGGCACACGGTCTTCGAGAACGACGAGGCGTATACGACCTTGTCGGCTTGGTCGAGGGAGAGCATCGTGGGCTCGTTCTCGCCCTCGAAGCGCAGCTGCCCGTAGGGGTCGTCCTCGAAGAGCACGAAGTCGAAGCGCTCGGCCAGCTCGATCAACCGGCGGCGCTTGGCGCCCGAGAGAGTGCAGCCGGCGGGATTGTGGAAGTTGGGGATGATGTGCGCGAGCGTGGGCCGGGCGCCGCCCTCGAGCGCCTCCTCGAGTGCCTGCACGTCGATCCCGTCGTCCTCGAGCGGGATCGCCAGGATGTCGGCCTCCAGCTCGCGCAGCGCCAGCAGGGTGCGGTCATAGCTCGGGGCCTCGACCACCACCACGTCGCCCGGGGAGACGAGCAGCCGAAACAGGAAGGCGTCCGCCTGCATCGAGCCGTTCGTGGCGATCACCTGCTCGGCTCCCACGCCATGGCGGTCGGCGATCCATTCGACGAGTGGCCCGTATCCCGCCGAGGTGCCGTACGAGAATGCGCCGGCGGGATCTTCCGAGAAGGCCCGATCGGCGGCGGCCCGCAGGTCGTCGACGGCGACGATGTCCAGCGAGGGCGCGCCGCGGGCGAGGGAGATGGAGTCGGGCGCGCTCACGGCCTCGCCACGATACCGACCGAGGCTAAGCCAGCTCGGACGCCAGCGACACGGCGATCTCCGCCACCTCGGTCGGCGTCCGGCCCACGCGCACTCCGGCCGCCTCGAGCGCCTCGGCCTTTGCGGCGGCGGTGCCCTTCGAGCCGGACACGATCGCGCCGGCGTGGCCCATCGTCTTGCCGGGGGGCGCGGTGAAGCCCGCTATGTAGGCCACCACCGGCTTTGACACGTGCCGGCCGATGTACTCGGCGGCCTGCTCCTCGGCGTCGCCGCCGATCTCGCCGCTGAGCACGATCAGCTCGGTCTCGGGATCGGCCTCAAACAGCTCGATCACGTCGATGAAGCTCGACCCCGGCACGGGGTCTCCGCCGATCCCGACGATCGAGGAGTTGCCGAACCCGCTGGCGGCCAGCTCGTTGCCGATCTGATAGGTCAGCGTGCCCGAGCGTGACACGAGCCCGACGTTGCCCTCGCTGAAGAACGACGCCGGGATGATGCCGACGTTGGCCTTGCCGGGCGAGAGGATGCCGGGGCAGTTGGGGCCTACGAGCCGCGAGTTGCCGCGCTGGAGGTGGTTGAACACACGCAGCTCGTCGTGCGCGGGGATGCCCTCGGTGATCGCGATGATCAGCTCGACGCCCGCGTCCTCGGCCTCGAGGATCGAGTCCGCCGCAAACCGCGGCGGCACGAAGATCATGGCGGTGTTGGCGCCGGTCTGTGTGACCGCGTCGTGGAAGGTGTCGAACACCGGGATCCCGTCCACGTCCTGGCCGCCCTTGCCGGGAGTGACCCCGGAGACCACCTGCGTGCCGTAGGCGCGGTTGTTCAGCGAGTGGAAGGTGCCCTCGCGCCCGGTGATGCCCGAGACGCACAGCTTCGTGTCGTTGTCGACCAGGACGGCCATTTAGGCGGTCGCCAGCTCCACGACGCGCTTGGCGGCCCCGAGCATTGTCGACTCGCTGTGGACGTTGGGGAGGTCCGCGTCGGCGAGCAGCGCGCGGCCCTCCTCGTCGTTGGTGCCGTCGAGGCGCACCACGAACGGGACGGAGGGCTTGATCTGGGCGAAGGCCTCGATCAGGCCCTTGGCCACCTCGTCGCAGCGGGTGATCCCGCCGAAGATGTTGAAGAGCACGGCGGTGACGTTGTGGTTGGAGAGGATCACCTCGACGGCCTGGGTGATCGCCTCCGCCTTGGAGCCTCCGCCCGCGTCGAGGAAGTTCGCCGGTTCCCCTCCGGCCTGTGCCACCACGTCGAGGGTCGACATCACGAGCCCCGCCCCGTTTCCGAGGATGCCGATGTTGCCGTCGAGCGCCACGTAGGTCAGACCGCGCTCGCGCGCCATCCGCTCCTGGGGGTCGACGCCGACCTCGCTTCGGAACTCCTGGCTCTCGGGATGGCGGTAGAGGGCGCTGACGTCGATCGTGACCTTGGAATCGAGTGCAACGACGTCGCGATCCTTCGTCACGAGCAGGGGGTTGACCTCCACGAGCATCGCGTCCTCGGCCACGAAGGCGTCATAGAGCCTGGCCAGCAGCGCGCCGACCGGCCGGATCACGTCCGCGGGGATGCCGGCCTCGAAGGCCAGCCGCCGCGCGTGGAAGTCCTGAAAGCCGATCAGCGGGTCCACGTGGACCATGCGCATCGCCTCGGGGTCGGTCTCTGCGACCTCCTCGACGTCCATCCCGCCCATCTTCGAGAACATCGCCATCGGCTTCTTCGCGCTGCGGTCGAAGACGAAGGCGGCGTAGTACTCCTCGTCGATGTCGCTCGCGGCCTCGATGTAGAGCTCCTCCACGGTCAGGCCCTTGATGTCCATGCCGAGGATCGCCTCGGCGTGCTCGCGGGCCTCGTCACCATCGTTGGCGACCTTGATGCCGCCCGCCTTGCCGCGCCCGCCCACTAGCACCTGTGCCTTGACCACGCACGGATAGCCGACCTCCTCGGCGGCGGCTAGCGCCTCCTCGACGGTCTTGGCGGGCCTGCCCTTCGGCACGGGAACGCCGTGCTTTGCGAAGAGCTGCTTGCCCTGATATTCGAGCAGGTCCATCGGGGGCCGGGCAGCGTATAGAAGCCGCCGCGTAGAATGGCGCGCCGTGCCACTGCCCAAAGACGTCAAGTTCGTCACCTCCGACTGCTACGGAACCCTGATCGATTGGGAGACGGGCGTCTACGAGGCCTTCCAGAAGGAGGCCGACAGGGAGGGGTTCACGATCGATCGCGATGTGCTGATCCCGCGTTTCATCGAGATCCAGCACGAGATCCAGGGCGGGAGCTACGAGCTCTACGCCGAGGTCTTGCGCCGCACCGCGGTCCGTGTGGCCGCCGAGCTCGAGTGGCAGCTCGAGTCCTCGCGTGCGCAGTTCCTGCCCGACAGCGTGCCGCGGTGGAAGCCCTTTCGCGAGACCAACGCCCAGCTCGAGCGCTTCGGCAAGAAGTACGAGCTGGGGATCCTGTCCAACGTCGACGACAAGCTCCTGGGCGCCACCCGCCGACACCTGCGCGGCGATCTCGACCTGGTCGTCACCGCCCAGCAGGTGCGCAGCTACAAGCCCGACCCCGCCCACTTCAAGGAGTGCGCGCGCAGGATCGAGAAGCGCAAGAAGAACTGGGTGCACATCGCCAGCAGCTACGAGACCGACGTGGCCGAGTGCCTCAACCAGAAGGTCGCGGTGATCTGGGTCAACCGCCACGGCCAGGAGCTGGAGCCCGGCCAGAAGAAGCCGACTGCGGAGGTCAAGTCCTTCCGCGAGGCCGGCAAGCTGCTGAACGCCGCGTAGGGCGCCACCGCCGTGCGAGCGGTATCGGTGCATGGCGACGCGATCGTCGTGACGAGCCTGCTTTGGCAGACCACGGCCACGGCGATCCGGTCCGGGGAGGAGGCGATGTTGATCGACTCGCCCTACTTCCCCGACGAGCTGGAGCTGTTGCCCACCGTGCTCAGCCAATCGGGCTTCGAGGTGAGCGCGCTGCTGGCGACGCATGGGGATTTCGACCACGTGCTTGGCCGGCTGGCCTTCGGCGAGCTGTCGCTCGGTGTGGCCGAGAGCACGATGGCAAGGCTGCAGGCGGCTCCCGGCCAGGCCCAGCGCGACCTGCGCGACAGCGACGGCGAGCTCTACGTGGACCGCCCGCGCCCGCTGGCGCTTGGGGGGACCCAGTCGCTGCCGGTTCCGGGCAAGCTCGGCCTGGGCTCAGAGGAGCTCGAGCTGCACCCCGCCGAGGGCCACACGGCCGACGGGATGGCGATCTTCGCGCCGTTCGTCGGGGTGCTGGTATGCGGGGACTACCTGTCGCCGGTCGAGATCCCGACGCTCTGGCGCGGGGGCTCGGTCGCCGACTACCGCGCCACCCTCGAGCGCCTGGGAGCGGTGGTCGAGCGCGCCGGGACGGTGGTGCCCGGCCACGGCCCGCCCGGCTCGCGCGAAGACGCGCTGCGCCTGCTCGAGGAGGACGGCGCCTACCTCGATGCGCTCGAGCGAGGAGACGAGCGTCCGCGGCTGCCAGAGCGCCGCGACGGCCCGCGCCAGCGGGAGTTGCACTCCGAGAACGTGGCCTGCGCCCAGGGTTGAGCCGCTCCCTTGCCGGGCCCCTCACCTTCGCCGCTATCCGGATCGCACGGGCGGCCCTGTCATGGCGGTCTCCGCCGAGGGCGCTCCCACCCTCGCCAGCAGCAGCGCCGAGACCGCCATTCCCGCGAACAGCACGAAGCCCAGCTCGCCGAAGCCCGCAACGGCGAGCACCGCGCTGCCCCCGGCGGCGCCGATCATGTATCCGAGCTGCGCGCTGGCG
>JBBSLY010000055.1:0-8391 GCA_038233455.1 Solirubrobacterales bacterium
ACCTCGCCGCGGCGTACCGCGTGCAGGGCGACGGCCATCGGCTCGGTCAGCGTGGCGACCTCGGGTGGGAGCCCATTGGGCACGGCGAGCATCAGCGACTCCTGGGCGATCAGCTGCTCGGCGTAGGCGCCCGGCGCGTGGGCGGACAGGCCGACGGTGTCGATCCCCCGCGGGCCGCGGATGAGCGGCAGCGCCACCACCGGGGACCCGGTGGCAACGGCGCGCTCGGTGTTAGCCCCGTACTCCGCGACCTCGCCGCAGAACTCGTGGCCGAAGACGATCGGCTCGGTCGATCGGCCGAAGCGCTCGTACCCGGCCCGCTGGGCGAGGTCGGCCCACTCGTCGATCCCGTGGCGTGCGTGCAGGTCCGATCCGCAGATCCCGCAGCGCAGCACCGACAGGCGCACCTGGCCCTGGCCGGGCACGGGCTCGGGACGCTCCGCCACGTCCAGCTCGGCGTGTTGGCACACCACGGCGCGCATCGGTTGCGACCCTACAGCGTGGCCGGCTGCAGGTTGAGCGATCCCGAGCCCCGGGTCCCTCGTACTCCTACAGACCTACCAACAAGGGAGACGACATGGGCTCTGTGAGCAAGTACATCCGCATCGAGGCACCACCCGAGAAGGTCTATGCCCTCTGGCGCGACCCGACGGCCTTCTCTGACTTCATGCCCGACGTGAAGGGCGTCGAGGACCGCGGCGAGACCTGGCACTGGGAGGTCGACGGACCGGCCGGCACCACGGTGGAGTGGGACTCGCAGATCGTCGAGGACGAGCCGAACGTCCGGCTGGCGTGGAAGTCGGTCGGGGGGCAGGTAGAGAACTCGGGCGCGGTGCGCTTCGACGACCGCGACGGCGCCACCGACGTGGAGTACGCGATGGAGTTCGACCCACCCGGCGGCACGGCCGGCGAGGTCGTGGCGAAGCTCTTCAAGGATCCGGAGGATCAGGTCCAGCGGGCGCTTGAGGCGTTCAAGGAGCTGGTGGAGAAGGACGCGCGACCGCGCGGTGACGGCCGCACCGAGGTGGACGCCGCCGAGGCGAAGCCGCCGGCGGGCTGACCGCTCGCTCAGCGAGAGCGAGCGCCGACGCCAGTCAGCAGCTCACGAACGCGAAGGCGGCCGCTCGTGGCGCCCGACAGCGGCGGAGTGGCGAAGTCGGCGCCCTCGCGCATTCCCTCCAACAGCTCGCTGAGCGCCTCCAAGCCGGTGCTGCGCGCGCGGAAGCCGAGCTCGTCCGCCGCTCGCGACGTGTCCATCAGGGGCGAGTCGAGCGCGAGGTCGAGCCAGGAGGCATCCGTGGGTTGCAGCCGCAGCCGCCAGCTGAGGTCGGCTGCGCGGCGCAGCACTCCGCGCGGCACCCGCACCGTCCGGGCGCGGAGGATCCGCGCGATCGCGTGCGCGTCGATCACCGGCTCGGCGGCGATGTTGTAGGGACCGCGGGCCGCCGGCGTCACGGCCGCGAGCCGGTAGGCCTCCCCGACGTCATCGGAGTGCACCGCCTGGAACAGCAGCCGCTCGGTGTCCGGGACCGCCGGGATCAGCGATGGTCGCACCAGCGAGCCCGGCAGCAGCGGCCCCGCGAACAGCCTGCGGATCTCGGTCGCCGCGTCGCGCTTGAAGATCAGGCCGGGTCGCAGGCGCACGAAGCGGACCCCGTCGAACTCCTTCTCGCTGCGGTCGAGTGCACGCTCGACCTCGGCCTTGTGGCGTGAGTAGGCCGAGCTCTCGATTCCCTCGCGCGGCCAGCTCTCGTCCACCCGGCGGTCCTTGGGGCCCGGGGAGTAGACCCCTACCGACGAGGCGTGCACCACGCAGCCCACCCCGGCCTTCCCGGCGGCGCGAAACACCCGCACGCTGCCCTCCACGTTGGTGGCCCGCATCGTCGGTTCGTCACGGGAGGGCTGGATCAGCCAGGCCAGGTGGATCACGGCGTCGGCTCCCGCGAAGATCGGCGCGAGGTCCGACCGGACCACGTCGCCCTGCACCCAGGAGACCTTGGGCAGTCGCACCGACGCCAGGCGGCGGGCGAGCCCCACAACCTCGGTGATCGCGGGGTCGCCGGCCAGTGCTGAGAGCACGCTCGTTCCGACGTTGCCGGTCGCGCCGGTGACCACTACGCGCATCAGCCTGGCCTACCCGGACCCGCCCGCGTCAAACGGCGGGGCGGCCCCGGCCTGCGGATGAGGCGCGGCGTTTGGCCTCGCCACGGTGGGGTAGCCGAGCAACCTCAGACGAGCGACGGCCGCATCGGCGCGGCCAGAGGAGGTGGGTAGCTTGAAGGCCCTGACCTGGCACGGCAAGCGAGACGTGCGCGTCGACACGGTCCCGGACCCTCGGATCGAGAAGCCGACCGACGCGATCGTGCGCATCACCTCCACCGCCATCTGCGGTTCGGACCTGCACCTCTACGAGGTGCTCGGGCCCTTCCTCGAGGAGGGAGACATCCTCGGCCACGAGCCGATGGGGATCGTGGAGGAAGTGGGCTCCGAGGTCGAGCACATCGGGCAGGGCGACCGCGTGGTGATCCCGTTCAACATCTCCTGCGGGCACTGCTGGATGTGCGACCAGGCGCTGTTCGCGCAGTGCGAGACGACCCAGGTCAGAGACCAGGACAAGGGCGCCTCGCTGTTCGGCTACACCAAGCTCTACGGCCAGGTGCCCGGCGGGCAGGCCGAGCTGCTGCGCGTCCCCCAGGCGCACTTCGGGCCAATCAAGGTGCCAGAGGGCCCGCCCGACGAGCGCTTCCTGTACCTGTCCGATGTCCTGCCCACCTCATGGCAGGCGGTGGAGTACGCCTCCATTCCGGACGGTGGCAGCGTGGCCGTGTTCGGGCTCGGGCCGATCGGTCAGATGTCGAGCCGCATCGCCGCCCATCGCGGCGCGCGGGTGATCGCCGTCGATCTAGTGGCGGAGCGCCTGGAGATGGCGCGCCGCCATGGCATCGAGACGCTCGACCTCAACGCCGTCGGCGATGTCGGCGATGAGATCCGTGCGCTGACCGACGGTCGTGGCGCCGACTCGACGATCGACGCGGTGGGCATGGAGGCGCACGGCTCGAAGGTGGCAAAGGCGGCGCAGGCGGCCGCGGGGCTCTTGCCGGACGCCGTGGCGGCCCCCCTTATCGAGACCGCGGGCATCGACCGCCTGGCCGCACTCAACGGCTGCATCGACGCGGTGCGCCGCGGTGGCACCGTCTCCATCAGCGGCGTCTACGGCGGGATGGCCGACCCGCTGCCGCTGATGACGCTGTTCGACAAGGGCGTGCAGGTGCGCATGGGCCAGGCTCACGTGAAGCGTTGGATCGACGACATCCTCCCTCTGCTGGAGGGAGACGGCGATCCGCTCGGCGTCGAGGATCTGAAGACACACACCCTCCCCCTCGCGCAGGCCCCTCGCGGCTATGAGGTCTTTCAAAAAAAGGAGGACGGAGCGATCAAGGTGGTGCTCAAGCCCTGACCGCCAAGGCGCCCTGCCCCGGGCCGGCGCTGCTCGCCGTCCCTCAGCCCCCGATGAACTCGTACTCGCCCGGGTCGATCTCGCGCGTGCGCTGCTCGTAGTCGCGCATCGAGCCCGGCCAGTTGGCCACGATCCGCCCGCTGCCGTCGCGATACCAGGAGTCACAGCGTGTCCACGCGGTGCCGGCGAAGCCCGCCTGCACCTCGCGGTCGCTCGCTGCCTCGACCTCGCGGCGCACGTCGATGGCGTCGGCGCCGCGTGCCTCGACCTGCTGGAGCGCCTGGCGGATATAGCGGGCCTGGCGCTCGAGATAGAAGATGATCGAGCCGCCGGAGGTGTTCGTGTTCGGTCCATACATCACGAACATCGAGGGAAAGCCGGGCACCGCCATCCCCAGGTGGGCGTGGGCGCCCGCGGCCCAGTCCTCGCGCAGGTTGCGGCCCCCCGCGCCGGTGACCTCCATCGGAAACATGAAGTCGTTGGCCTGAAAGCCGGTGCCGTAGATCAGGCAGTCGGCCTCGTGGAGAACACCATCGGACGTGACGACGCCCTCGGCCCGAATCTCCGTGATCCGCTCGGTGACGAGGTCCACGTTCTTTCGCGCCAACGCCGGAAGGAAGTGCGAGCTGAACAGCACGCGCTTGCAGCCGAAGGTGTAGTCGGGCCACACCTTGCGCCGCAGCTCGGGATCGCGCAGCTGCCAGCGCATGAACAGCCACGCCCGCAGCCCGACTAACCGCCCGAGCACCGCCGGCCGGCGGATCGCCTGGGTGAGCAGCTCGCAGTAGTAGAACCAGTACTTGCGCCGCGCGGTTTGAAAGCCCGGCACGCGCTCCACGAGCGTCTTGTACGCGTTGGGATAGGGGCGGTTCTTGCGCGGCATGAACCAGTTGCCGGTGCGCTGGAAGACCGTTATCCGCTCCACCTCCGGCGCCAGCTCGGGAACGAACTGCACAGCGCTCGCGCCGGTGCCGATCACCGCCACGCGCTTGCCGTGCATGTCGTAGGAGTGATCCCAGCGAGCCGAGTGAAATGAGTGACCTTCGAAGCGGCCGGCTCCCTCGATCGGCGGGTATGCCGGCTGGTGCAGCTGCCCGGTGGCGAGCACGATCGCGTCGGCCTCATAGGTCTCGCCCTGCTCGGTGTGAACCGACCAGCGGTGCGCGTCGTCATCCCAGTTACACGCGGTGACGGTGGTCGAGCCTTTGAAGAAGCGGTCGATGCCGTGCTCGCGGGCGACGCCCTTGACGTAGGAGAGGATCTCCTCCTGGGGCGAGCACAGCCGCGGCCAGTCGCGCCGCTGGGCGTAGGAGAACGAATAGAACTGGCTGGGAACGTCGCACGCCGACCCCGGGTAGGTGTTGTGAAACCAGGTGCCGCCCGGCTCGGGGGCGCTGTCGAGCATCGTGATGTCGGCGATGCCGTGGCGCTGGAGTTCGATCGCGGCCGCGATCCCGCCGAAGCCCGCGCCGACGATCACCACCTTGGAGGCCATCGGCAGGCAGGTTAGAGCGCCGTATGCTTCGCGCGTGTCCGAGGCGGGCTTCGACTACATCGTGGTGGGCGCGGGCTCGGCCGGCTGCGTGCTGGCAAACCGCCTGTCCGAGGATCCCGAGGCCCGGGTGCTGCTGCTCGAAGCCGGCGGCCGCGACCGCAGCATCAACATCAAGATCCCGGCCGCGTTCGCCAACCAGTTCCACACCAAGCTCGACTGGGACTTCTACACCGAGCCCGAGCCGCACGTGGACGGGCGCGAGCTGTACATCCCCCGCGGCAAGAGCCTCGGCGGCTCGAGCTCGATGAACGCGATGCTCTACGTGCGTGGGCGCCCGCTCGACTACGACCTGTGGGAGCGCCAGGGCGCGCGGGGCTGGAGCTGGGACGACGTGCTGCCCTACTTCCTGCGCTCGGAGGACAACGCGCGCGGGGCGTCTCAGTTTCACGGGGCGGGTGGGCCCCTGCGCGTGTCCGAGCAGCGCTCGCCGCGCCCGATCAACCGCCGCTTCATCGAGGCCAGCGAGGCCGCGGGGATCCCCCGCTCCCCCGACTACAACGGCCCCGAGCAGGACGGCGTGGCCACCTTTCAGGTCACCCAGCACGGCGGCAAGCGCTGGAGCGCGGCGGACGGATACCTGCGCCCGGTGCGCGACCGGCCCAACCTGACGATGCGCACCGGAGCGCAGGTGCGCCGGGTCGAGCTGGAGGGAGACCGAGCGGTGGGAGTCCGCCTGGCGGGGCGCTTCGGACGCGAGCAGGTGCTCCGCGCCGAGCGCGAGGTGATCCTCAGCGCGGGGGCGATCCAGTCGCCCCAGCTGCTGATGCTCAGCGGAGTGGGCCCCGCCGCCGACCTGCGGGCGGCGGGCGTCGAGGCCCGCCACGACCTGCCCGGCGTGGGGCGAAACCTCCAGGATCATCCCTTCATCACGGTTCTGTTCTCGGTGAGCGATAACCAGACGCTCTACGGCGCGGACAAGCCCAAGAACCTGGCCGAGTGGGCGCTGCGCCGCACCGGGCCGCTCACCTCGAGCGTCGCGGAGGTGGTGGCCTTCGTGCGCACGCGCTCGGGCCTGCCCGCCGCCGACGTGCAGTTCCACATGGGCGCCGCCTACTACGAGGACCACGGCGCCGAGGAGTACGACGGTCACGCCATGGTCATCGCCCCGGTCCTGGTCTCACCGCAGGCGCGCGGGCAGGTGTGGCTGCGCAGCTCCGACCCGGCCGCCAAGCCGCGCATCATGACCAACACGCTGGCCGAGCCCGACGACGTGAGCTCGCTCGTGGCGGGCATGGAGATGGCGCGCGAGATCGCCTCACAGGCGCCGCTGCGCGAGATCGTGACGAGCGAGATGAAGCCGGGCGTGGGCGTAACCGACCAAGCCGACCTGGAGGCCGACCTGCGCCGACGGCTGATGCTGATCTACCACCCGGTCGGCACCTGCAGGATGAGCGACGAGGGCGAGGACGCGGTGGTGGACAGCGAGCTGCGCGTGCACGGCGTCGACGGCCTGCGCGTGGTCGACGCGTCGGTGATGCCCGTGATTCCCGGCGGCAACACCAACGCCCCCACGATCATGGTGGCTGAGCGCGGCGCCGACCTGATCCGCGGCAAGGTCTCGGCCCCCGTCGCCGCATGACCCTCAACCATCACCGCACCGGCACGGGCGAGCCGCTCGTATTGATCCACGGCATCGGTCACCACTGGCAGGCGTGGCGGCCCGTAATCGACCGGCTCGCGGGCGAGTTCGACGTGATCGCGTGTGACTCGCCCGGCTTCGGGCAGTCACCGCCGCTGTCTGCCGACGTCGAGCCCACGTTCCCCGCGTACGGGGACGCGTTCGAGCGCTTTTTCGCGGAGCTTGGTCTCGACCGTCCCCACGTGGCCGGCAACTCGATGGGTGGCGCGATCTCGCTCGAGCTGGCGCGGCGCGGATCGGTGCGATCGGCCACCGCGCTGTCACCCGCGGGTTTCTGGACCGACGCCGAGCGCAAGTATACGCAGCGTTCGCTCGGCACACTTGCCACCCTGCCGCCCGCCGCGCGCCCCGTCGTGAAGGCCCTGGCCCGCACGGTGCCCGGCCGCGTGATGCTCTTCGCCCAGCTCTACGGGCGCCCGGAGCGCCTCCCAGCCGACGAGGCGGTGGCGACGCTGGAGGACGCCTGGGCCTCGCCCGCGTTCGCGAGGGCGCTGGCCTTGTTGGACCGGTACAGCTTCACGGACGGCCATGAGCTGGCCGATGCGAAGGTGACCGTCGCGTGGGGCAAGAAGGACCGCCTGCTGCTGTATAGCCGCCAGGCCCCCCGGGCCCGGGCCGCCCTGCCGCGGGCACGCCACGTGACGATCGGGGCCGGCCACGTGCCCTTCAGCGACGATCCTGCGGCGGTCGCCGAGGTGATCGCCTCGACGGCGCGCACGGCGCGCCAACCCGCCGTCGCGTAGCCGTCCGACAGGTCGCGGCCCGGCGGACCTACGGGCCCTCCGGCTCCGCCAGCTCGCGCAGCACACGCGCCAGGCCGTGGCTCGCGCGCCCGTCCAGGCGCGCCGACGTGACGACCCGCACGTCGAGGTGGCGCTCGATGGGCACCGAGCGCTCCAAGAGGGCGCGCTCGAGGTGCTCGTCCTCTGAGTGGGTGCCCTCCCCGAGGCCGCCCACCTCGGTATAGGTCTCGGCCGTGACCGCCATGGACGCGCCGCTGAACTGCCAGTGGTCGTGCACGGATCCGGCGGGCGCCTGCGCAGCGAGCAGCCGAGCGAAGCGCCTGCGGGAGCGCTCCGTGTGGCCGGCGAGCACCGCGCTCGGCAGCGCCTCGCGCTCGACCGGGCACAGCTCGATGCGCCCGCCGATCGCGCGCGCTCCCGCTCGCGTCAGCTCGAGCTGGCGGGCGAGCCAGGTGGGCGTCACCCGGGTGTCGGCATCGGTGGAGGCGATCAGGCCACCCGGGCGTCCGAGCGACAGCAGCCGGGCGCAAGCGGCGTCCATGCCGAGCGCGCGTGCTCCCCCCGATCCGCGGCCCGGGCCGTGGAGCGTGTGGAGGGTGAGTGCGGGGTGACGCGCGGCGGTCGCGCGCGCCACCTCGTGGGTCCGATCGCCGCAGTCGTCGAGCACCAGCAGGACCTCCCATGACTCGGGCGCAAGACCCCGTTGGGTGGCGAGCGCCTCGAGACAGCCGGCGATGCGCTGCTCCTCGTCGCGCGCCGGCACCACCACGCAGGCCTCGAGCGCCGGTGCCGGCGGCGCAGGCCGGTGGGCGCCGCGCATCGGCGCGCCTCCCGGCCTTCCACCAGCTCGCGGCCGCGCTCGTAGTCGACGTCGCGCTCATGGCAGAGCACCCCCACCACGGTGCCCTCGAGCCCGTACCAGGCGGTTAACGAGCCGTCGTCGCCGCGATCGACTCGCACATGGTCGTGACCGTCGCCCCACGCCACATGCTTCAGC
>JBBSLY010000056.1:0-8328 GCA_038233455.1 Solirubrobacterales bacterium
GGCGCTCCCACCCTCGCCAGCAGCAGCGCCGAGACCGCCATTCCCGCGAACAGCACGAAGCCCAGCTCGCCGAAGCCCGCAACGGCGAGCACCGCGCTGCCCCCGGCGGCGCCGATCATGTATCCGAGCTGCGCGCTGGCGGTGCGCGCGCCCATCATCGCCCCGGGGCTCGCCGGCAGCAGCTCGAGGCCCAGCGAGCTGGTGCCCGTCGAGCGCACGCCCGCCAGCACCGCGAGCACGCAGAAGAAGGCGAGCGTCACCCACACGGCGGGAGCGACGTTGAGCACGGGAATCAGCATCACGCCCATCCCCAGTGCGCTCGCCACCAGCAACGGCCGGCGGGGAAGGCGGGCGACGAGGCGCGACGTGTTCAGCGAGCTGGCGAGGAACACGGCAGAGCCCACCGCCAGCAGGACGCCTACGGTGGTCTCTCCGACGCCGTAGTTCTCGATGTAGAACGCACCCGCGTAGGTGAGCTCTGCTGTCCAGGCCGAGTAGGCCACGAGCTCGGCGATCGTCCAACGGCGCGCCGAGGGGTCGCGGAACACGACGGCCAGCCCTGCCCGGATGGATGGAGCCTCGCCCGCCGCCGTTGCGGCCCGCTGCGCGCGCGGCGTAAGCAAGCCCACGGCGAGCGCGGCGAGGCAGATCGTCGCCGGCACCAGGTAGGAGAGCCGCCACGAGCCGGCGTCGGCCAGCAGCCCGATGATCGGGTTGCCGACGATCCAGGCCAGCGACTGGGCTCCCACCACGTAGCCCATCGCCCACGGCGCCTCGGCCGCGTCGAAGGCCTCTCCGACCCCGGCGAACCCCGCCGAGAGCAGGCACGCGACCCCCGTGCCGGTCAGCGCGTGCGCCGCGTAGAAGAGCGCCAGCGAGGGCGCCGCCGCGGTGGCCGCAGCGCCGAGGAGAGCGAGCGCCGCGCCGCGGACGATCAGCGGCTGCACGCCGATCCGGTCGATCAACGGCCCGATCGCCAGCGAGACCGCCACCGCTGTGCCCGCCAGCACCGAGCGGGCGACTCCCACGGCGCTCAGCGAGACGCCGAGGTCGCGCGCGATCTCGACGAGCAGCGGCGCCAGCACGACGATCGACGCCTGCGTGGCCGTGGTGGCCAGGACGAGCGGCAGCAGGCGGCGGGCGCGGGAAGGCATCCGGCTAGAGGATCACAGGCGCCCGGACCGGGCGGCGACCGACGGACCGTCGCCGCAAACAGCACGACCTGTTGCATCTAAGGGTCGCAGGACGACCTCTACTTGCGACGGGTCGCGCTACCTGCGCTAGTGCTGAGCCGGGAGCCGGAGCCGGAGCCGGGCAGAGCGTCCGGCGTGGCTACTTGATCGTGGCGATCGGGGCGCCCGCCGAGATCGGCTTGCCCTCCTCGATCGGCAGCGCCTCCACGGTGCCGGCCTTGTGGGCGGTGATCTCGTTCTCCATCTTCATCGCCTCGATGATGCAGAGCACCTGGCCCTCGTCGACGCTGTCGCCCTGCTTGACGTTGACCTTCCACATGTTGCCCTGCAGCGGCGAGGTGATCTCGTCCGGCCCCCCGGCGCCCGAGCTCTTGCGCTCGGAGCGCTTGGGGGGCTTGCGGGTGGCCCCGGCGGGCGCCGAGCCGTTTCCGCCGCCACCCCCGAACGCCTCGCCGATCACCTTCACGTCGAACCGGCGCCCGGAGACCTCCACGGCATAGTCGCGCTCGACCTTCTCGGGCTCGTCGCCGTCCTCGGCGGGCTGCTCGGGCTTGGGGAAGGCCAGCTGCTTGAGCCACTCCCTGTCCTCCACCAGATCCCGGCAGGTCTCGCCGGCCGCCCACTGGTCGGTGGCCATCAGCGCGGTGTGGAAGGGGATCAGCGTCTTGAGCCCGCCGATCTCGAACTCCGACAGCGCCCGCAGCATCCGCCGTGTCGACGCCTCGCGATCCACGTCCCAGACGATCAGCTTCGCGATCATCGGGTCATACAGCGGCAGCACCGCGTAGCCGGCCTCGGCGCCCGAATCGACACGTACGCCCGGGCCGCTCGGCTCGCGGTAGTCCGTGATCTCGCCCGGCGCAGGAGCGAACTTCTTCGAGGCGTCCTCGGCGTTGATGCGGCACTCGATCGCATGGCCGCGGATCTCCACGTCCTTCTGGGAGAACGGCAGCTCCTCGCCGGCGGCCACGCGGATCTGCTCGCGCACGATGTCGATGCCGGTGACCATCTCGGTCACGCAGTGCTCGACCTGCACGCGGGTGTTCATCTCGAGGAAGAAATACTCCCCGTCGTCGGAGAGCAGCCCCTCGATCGTGCCTGCGCCGCGGTAGTCGACCGCGCGCGCTGCGTCGGTGCCGATCTTGCCGATCCGGTCGCGCAGCTTCGGACTGACCGCGGGGGCAGGGCTCTCCTCGATCAGCTTCTGGTGGCGGCGCTGCACCGAGCAGTCGCGCTCGAACAGGTGCACGACGTTGCCGTGGGAGTCCGCGAGCACCTGCACCTCCACGTGGCGAGGGTCGGGCAGGTAGCGCTCGAGGTACACCGTGGAGTCCGAGAAGAACTTCTCGCCCTCGCGCGCCGCGCCCTCGAACGCGTCCTGGAGCTCCGCCTCGGACTCCGCGACGCGGAAGCCCTTGCCTCCGCCGCCGCCGGCCGCCTTGATCGCGACGGGGTAGCCGATCGACTCGTCGATGATCACCTTCGCGTCCTCGACGGTCTCCACCGGGTCGGTGGTGCCGGGCACGATCGGCACGCCCGCGTCCTTCATCAGCTCGCGGGCCTTGGTCTTCGAGCCCATCGCGTCGATCGCGTCGGCGGGGGGGCCGATCCAGGTGACGCCGGCGTCGTCGCAGGCGCGCGCGAACGCGGAGTTCTCGGCCAGGAAGCCGTAGCCGGGGTGGACGGCCTCCGCTCCGGACTCCCGGCAGACCTCGAGGATCTTGTCCACGTTCAGGTAGCTCTCGGCCGCCGGGCCGGGGCCGAGCAGGTAGGCCTCGCCGGCGCGGCGCACGTGGGGCGCGTCGCGATCGGGCTCTGAGTAGACGGCCACCGTGGCGACCCCGAGCTCCTCGAGCGTGCGCATCACGCGGATCGCGATCTCGCCGCGATTGGCCACCAGAACCTTGGAGAACATGCGGCGCGGAAGGGTACTCGGCGGCGCCGTCAGGCGGCGTCTAGGACCATGCCCGCGCCAACCGTGTCGTTGGTCGCCTCGTCGATCAGGATGAAGCTGCCCGTGGTGCGGTTTCGCGCGTAGGGATCCGCCACGAGCGGGGCACTGGTGCGCAGGCGCACGCGGCCGATGTCGTTGAGGGCGAGCTGCTCGGCCTCGCCCGACTCGAGGGTGTGGATGTCCACCTTGCTCATGACCTCATCGACGACCGCTCTCGCGGTACGGGTGGTGTGCTTGACCGCGTAGCGCGCGCCGGCATGCAGCGGGGCCTCGGCCATCCAGCAGACGTCGGCGGTCAGCTCGCGTACGGCCGTCGGAGGATCGCCCGCGCCACAGATCATGTCGCCGCGCGACACGTCGACGTCGTCCTCCAGGCGCACGGTCACCGACATCGGCGCAAACGCCGTATCGAGCTCGCCTTCGAGGCTGTCGATTGCCGCCACCCGCGTCCGCCGGCCGGACGGCAGCACCACCACCTCGTCACCGGGCGCGAGCGCGCCGCCGGCCACCCTGCCCGCGTAGCCGCGGTAGTCGGGGGCCCGCGCCGCGCTGGGCTGGATCACCCACTGGACCGGGAAACGTGCGTCGGCGTGGTCGAGCCCGCGGGTGATCTCGACGCCCTCAAGGTGGTCGAGCAGCGACGGTCCCGTGTACCACGGCGTGTGCGTGGAGCGATCGACGACGTTGTCGCCTTCGAGCGCGCTGATCGGGATGAAGGTGAGGTTCTCGATGCCGAGCGGAGCGGCGAAGTCCGAGAACTCGCCCACGATCCGCTCGTAGACGCCCTGGTCCCAGTCGACGAGGTCCATCTTGTTCACGCAGACGACTACGTGTGGGATTCGCAGCAGCGAAGCGATGTAGGCGTGGCGCTTGGACTGCTCGACGACCCCGGCCCGGGCATCGAGGAGCTTGAGCGACAGGTCGGCCGTCGAGGCGCCGGTGACCATGTTGCGGGTGTACTGCTCGTGCCCGGGCGTGTCGGCGATGATGAACTTGCGCCGCGGGGTCTGGAAGTAGCGGTAGGCGACGTCGATCGTGATGCCCTGCTCGCGCTCGGCGCGCAGTCCGTCGGTGAGCAGCGCCAGGTTCACGAAGCCGTCGCCGCGGCGCTCGGAGACCTCCTCGACGTGGGTCATCTGGTCGGTCAGGACCTGCTTTGAGTCATAGAGCAGCCGCCCGATCAGGGTGCTCTTGCCGTCGTCGACCGAGCCCGCCGTCGCAAAGCGCAGCAGCTCGGAGTTCGCCTCGATGACCGCCACTAGAAGTAGCCCTCGCGCTTGCGGTCCTCCATCGCGGCCTCGGTCACGCGATCGTCGGCGCGGGTCTCGCCGCGCTCGGTGATGCGCGTGACGGCGATCTCCGCCACGACCTCGCTCAGGGTGGCTGCGCCGGAGCGCACGCCGCCGGTGCAGCTCATGTCGCCCACCGTGCGGTAGCGCACGGAGGCATTGAACGGCGTCTCCCCGTCGATCAGCTCCATGTACGGCGAGGTGGCGTAGAGCATCCCGTCGCGCTCGAAGACCTCGCGGTCGTGGGCGAAGTAGATCGACGGCACCTCGAGCCCCTCCTCGTCGATGTACTGCCACACGTCCAGCTCGGTCCAGTTGGAGAGCGGGAACACCCGCACGTGCTCGCCGCGGCGGATGCGCCCGTTGTAGAGCGACCACAGCTCGGGGCGCTGGGCCTTGGGGTCCCACTGGCCGAAGTCGTCGCGGAAGGAGAAGATCCGCTCCTTCGCGCGGGCGCGCTCCTCGTCGCGGCGCGCACCGCCGAAGGCGGCGTCGAAGCCGTGCTCGGTGATCGCGTCGAGCAGGGTCACGGTCTGCAGCCTGTTGCGCGATGCGCGGGGGCCCTTCTCCTCGACGGCCCGACCCTTGTCGATCGACTCCTGCACCGAGGCCACGATCATCCGCTCGCCGAGCTCGGCCACCCTGCGGTCACGGAACTCGATCACCTCGGGAAAGTTGTGACCGGTATCCACGTGCATGACCGGAAACGGAAAGCCTCCCGGCCGGAAGGCCTTCTCGGCCAGACGCAGCAGCACGATCGAGTCCTTGCCGCCACTGAACAGCAGCACGGGACGCTCGAGCTCGGCGGCGACCTCTCGAAAGACGTGGATCGCCTCCGCCTCGAGGGCGCGCAGATGGGTCAGGGTTGGCTGCGTCGAGGTATCCAAGGTGTGTGGCCGGTCACTCGCCGTGCAGGCCACACTCGGTCTTGTTCTGGCCTGCCCAGCGACCCTCTCGGCCGCTGCCGGGCTGGGTGCACGGCATGCAGCCGATCGAGGCGTAGCCGCGGTCGTGGAGCGGATTGTAGGGCAGATCGTTGTCGTTCAGATACTCCCAGACGCGATCCTCGCTCCAGTCCGCAAGCGGGCTCACCTTCCACAGGCCCCATCGATCGTCCCAGCCCACCTTTGGCGCGTTCGCGCGGGTGGGGGACTGCTCTCTGCGCACGCCGGTGATCCATGCGTCGAGGGAGCCGAGCATCGTCTCCAGCGCGGCCACCTTGTGATCCGCGCAGCAGCGGTCGGCGCTCCAGGACCGGCCGCTCGGAGATGGCGCATCGATCACCTCGACCTTCACCCCCGTGCGCTGCTCGAGCTCGCGCCACGCAGCATAGGTCTCGGGAAAGAGCACGCCGGTGTCGATGGTGAACACGCGCGGGTCCGGCGCGAGCTTGCCCAGCATGTGAACGAGCACCGCCTCCTCCTTCTGAAACGAGCAGGCCAGCGCCATGCGCGGATGGTGCTCGGCGAGCGCGAGTTCGAGCACCTCCTCCGCGCTGAGGCCCTCGGTGCCCTGTCCGGGCGCGAGGGAGCGCCGGGGGGCGGCGGCTTCGGGGCTCAGACTGCGCATTCGCCCTCACCGCGGACGACGCGGTAGAGCTCGTCGCGGCTCCAGTCGATGAAGAAGTCCATGTTCTCCACCGTGAACTCGACGGGCAGGGCGAGGTCTGAGATCTCCTCCGTGAAGCGCTCGGCCCCCACCCGCTCGGCGAAGTCGTTGAACTCCTCGCCGCCCTCGCGGTCGGCCTGGTACAGGCGCAGCCAGCGCTCGACGGCGTCCGGCACGCGCTTCGACGGCAGTCGCGACTTCAGCCGGGTTCCGTAGAGGACCTCGCCACCGACGAACGTGCCGCCGATGTGGGGGATGTAGGCCGGAATCGTCTTGTCGCCGACCTTTATCGACGCTCCGTAGAAGCCGATGTTGGCGATGTGATGCTGGCTGCACCCGTTGGGGCAGCCCGACATCTTGATGTGCACCTTGCGGGTGAGCGGGTCGGTGATCTCCATCTCCTCCACCCGCTGCTGGACGACGCGGTTGAGGCCCATCGAGCTGGTGATGCCCAGCTTGCAGCTGTCGGTGCCCGGGCAGGAGACCACGTCTGTGATCTCCTGCGCGCCCGCGTTGCCGAGCCCGAGCGCGTCGAGGCGCTGCCACACCTCATATGCCGCCTCGTTACGGACCCAGCGCAGCACCAGGTTCTGCTGGACGGTCGTGCGCGCGTAGCCACCTGCGTACTCGCGCATGATCGTGGCGAGCCCGCGGAACTGCTCCGGGGTGAGGTCGCCGCGCGTCACCTTCACCAGCACCGTGGAGAAGCCGTCCTGGCGTTGGGGGTGCACGTTCGTTTGGCGGAAGCGCTCGAACGCGTCGGCCGCGGCCGATCCCGGGTCCGGCTGCGCGCAGTCGGACCGCCGGGCGGGCGCGTTGGCCTCCTCGTCGTGGACGAACAGCCGCGACTCGGGGTCGAAGTCGCGCTCGGCGACCCAGTCGCCCTCGAGCTCTGACTCGACCTGCGAGCGGAACTCGTCGATGCCGATCTTGTCGATCAGCACCTTGATCCGGGCCCGCGCGCGGTTGACGCGCAGCCAGTCCTGGCGATCGAAGATCCGGAACACGGCCTCGGAGACCTTCAGGTAGTCGCCGTTGTCGAGCTCCACGAAGTCGTAGAGGGTGGGGGCGACCCGCGGCATGATCGAGGTGCCGCCACCGACGCGGATCTCGACGCCGCGCACGCCGTCACGCACGCGCGGGAGGAAGCCGATGTCGTGGATGCCGGTGATCGCGCGGTCCTCGTCGGTGGCCGTGAACGCGGTCTTGACCTTGCGCGGCATCAGCTGCGTGGTCTGGTGGCGCACGAAGTAGCGCACGTAGGCGCCCACGTAAGGGGTCACGTCGAAGGGCTCGCCCTCGCACACCCCGGCCCAGGGATCACCCGTCACGTTGCGCACGGTGTTCCCACAGCCCTCCCGCGACGAGAGACCCACGTCGGAGACCTCGCGGATCAACTCCGCCATCTCGCTCAGCGGGATGTGGTGGATCTGGATGTTCTGGCGGGTGGTGATGTGCGCCTTGCCAAGCGGCGCCCAGCGCTCGGTGACCTCGGCGAGCTTGTCCATCTGCTCCGGGGTCACCCCGCCCCAGGGCAGCTTGATCCGGCACATCTGCACGTCGGCCTGGCGCTGGCCGTAGACGCCCTGCTTGAGCCGGAAGCCGATGAACTCGGTCTCCTCGGTCCGGCCGGCGAGGAACTTCTGGGCCTCCGAGTCGAAGTCGTCGAACTCGCGCTCGAGGATCGGGATCACGTGCCCCGGCACGTCCTCCAGCACTTCGGGGTTGGTAAGGGAGCCCGGGCGGCCCTTGGTGGCGGGCGGCGAGGGCGTCGAGGTCGGCTCCATCGGGAGAAAGTAGCAAAACCAGATTGGGTTTTAGTGTTTTAGCTTTGGGTCAGGCTCCCGGGTCCGTAACTCGAGGCCTCGAGCCCCGCCCCCTCGTGTAGGCCGGCGCGCAACCAGGGGCTCATGCCGAGCGGGTCCGTCTGAGGCGCGGGTGCGGTGTCGCGCAGGAAGTGCTCGATCGCGGCTGCTATCGCGGCGGCCTCCTCCGGTGAGGCTGCCGCCTGGCGAATCTCGATCCGAGGGCGTTGGGGGGTGCGGTGGCCGTTGCGCGACATGTGGGAGAGCGTACTCCGGGTGATTGATCACGGTCCGGGCCGCTCGGTCGGCGCTACGGTCTGCGGGCCCGTGCCGGAGATACCGATCTTCTCCCACTCCGATGTGATGTCCGCTGTGTCCCCGTCCGAGGCGATCGAGCGTGTCGAGCACGGCTTCGTGGAGCACGCGGCCGGCGAGTGGGCCATGCCACCCAAGGTCTATCTCGACGTGCCCAACGGGGA
>JBBSLY010000057.1:0-8049 GCA_038233455.1 Solirubrobacterales bacterium
CCCGTGGGCACCGAAGAAGCGGCCTGTGTCCTTGACCTCGAGGTCGCGCTTCAGAGCCGATTCGAACAGGTCTCCCAGCGGCGCCGTGATCGCGACCAGGAACCCGATCACCAGCGCGTCTGACCCCGAGATCCAGTCCTGGTAGAGCCCGGCGAACCAAAAGGCGAACGTACCCCCCACGATCCCCACGACCAACCCCTCGACGGTCTTGTTGGGAGAGATGTCCGGCGCGAGGGCACGGCGGCCGTACATCCGCCCGCCGAAGTAGGCCGCGGTGTCGCCCACGAACGTACCCGCGAGCACGTCGATCAGCAGGCCGTCGCCGTGGGGCAGCTCGCGCAGGAAGATCGCATGCGCGATGGCCAGGCCCACCCAGGTCACGCCGAGGAACGTCGCCGAGACGCCCCAGGCCAGGTTGTCGAGCGAGGGCCGGGTGAGCGCCAGGAGGAAGATCACCGGGAAGGCGGCCACCAGCGCGATCAGCACGTCCTCGCGATCGCCGTATGTCGCGAGCATCGCGATCGCGACGATCGCAAGGTAGCCGCCCACATCGACCGGCCGGGCGCGGCGCATGAGCGAGTAGAGCTCGCGCAGGGCGACGACCCCGAGCAGGATCAGGCCGAGCGCCAGCACCAAGCCGCCCTGTGTGACGATCAGCAGGGCGAACGCCACTGCCGGAATCGCGGCGAGCAGCCGCGCTGGGAGGTCCGAGCGTCGCCGCCGCCGCGGTCGCGCCTGCGCCCGCGCGGGGCGGCCCGGGCCCCTGGTCGCCCTCGAAGGCATGCGTCAGCGGCCTCCGTATCGGCGCCGGCGCCGTGCGTACTCGGCCAGCGACTGCTCGTATGCCTCGCGGGTGAAGTCCGGCCACAGCTCGTCGCGAAAGACGAGCTCCGAATAGGCGCACTGCCACAGGAGGTAGTTCGAGATCCGGTGCTCACCGCTCGTGCGAATGAGCAGGTCGGGATCGTGCATGTCGGGCGCATAGAGCCCCGCGCGAAACTCGTCCTCGGTCTCGCCCGTGAACCGTCGGGCCGCGTCGAGGATCTCGGCGCGGCCGCCGTAGTTGAAGGCGACGAACAGCGTGATGCGGTCGTTGTCGCGGGTCAGCTCCTCGGCCCAGTCCATCTTCTCCCTCAGCCGATCCGAGACCCCTTGCCGGCGCCCGATGAACCGCATCCGCACACCCTCGGCGTCCAGCTCCGGCGTCTCCGAATCGATGCGGCGGCCGAACATCGTCATCAGCCCGCGCACCTCCCGTGCGGGTCGGCTCCAGTTCTCGGTCGAGAACGAGTAGACCGTGAGCTCGCGGATGCCGAGCCGCGCCGAGTCGCGCAGGCGCTCCTTGACCACGTCCGCGCCGGCCTTGTGGCCCTCGATCACGGCCAAGCCCCTGCGCTTGGCCCAGCGCCCGTTGCCGTCGGTGATGATCGCGACGTGGCGCGGCGGCGAGGCCTCGTCGGGGGGAGCCGCGTCCGCTTGCACCCCGCCAGGACGGATCACACCTGCAGGATCTCTTCTTCCTTGCCGGCCAGCAGCGAGTCGATCTCTCCCACGCGCTCGTCGGTGAGCTTCTGCAGCTCGGTCTCCCCCCGGTGCTCGTCGTCGGCGCCCATCTCGCCCTCCTTCTTGACCTCGCGGAGCTCGTGCATGACCTCACGCCGCACGTTGCGGATGGACACGCGGCCCTGCTCGGCTATCCCGTGCACGACCTTCACCAGCTCGCGCCGGCGCTCCTCGGTCAGCTCGGGGATGGTCAGGCGGATGAGGTTGCCGTCGTTGGAGGGCGTCAGCCCCACGTCTGACTCGAGGATGGCCTTCTCGATCGCCTTGATCGAGGACTTGTCATAGGGAGTGATGGTGAGCAGCCGCGCCTCGGAGGCGGAGATGCTCGAGAGCTGCTTCAGCGGTGTGGTGGCCCCGTAGTAGTCGACCTGCACGCGGTCGAGCAGATGGGGCGACGCGCGGCCCGTGCGCACCGACGAGAACTCGTTGCGGGTGGCCTCCACCGATTTCGTCATCCGGTCGCCCGCGTCGTCCAGGTAATCGCTGAGAATGTCATCGGCCATCGGTCGCCACCACCGTCCCCACGCTCTCGCCGCACACTATGCGATCGATGTTGCGCTCGTCGTCCATGTTGAAGACGTGGATCGGCAGGTCGTTGTCCATGCACAGCGAGAGCGCCGTCACGTCCATCACGGCCAGCTGGCGCTCGATCGCCTCGCGGTGGCCGATCCGAGGGATGAACTCCGCGTCGGGCTCCTTGCGGGGGTCCGCTGTGAAGACGCCCTCCACCCCGTTCTTGGCCATGAGGATCGCCTCGGCGTGGATCTCGAGCGCCCGCAGCGCCGCCGCCGTATCGGTGGTGAAGAACGGGTTGCCGGTGCCGGCGGCGAATATCACCACCCGGCCATGCTCGAGGTGGCGCATCGCCCTGCGCCGGATGTAGGGCTCGGCGACCTCCGAGATCGTGATCGCGGACTGGACGCGGGTGATCGCGCCGGCCTTCTCCAGCGCGTCCTGAAGGGCGAGGGCGTTGAGCACCGTGGCGAGCATCCCCATGTAGTCGCCGGTGGCTCGGTCCATGCCGGCGGCGGCCCCCGAGAGGCCGCGGTAGATGTTGCCCCCTCCGACCACGATCGCCACCTCCACCCCGCGATCGGCGATCACCTTGACCTGCTTGGCGATCGCTGCGATGCGGGCCGCGTCGGCGCCGTACTCGAGCTCGCCCATCAGCGCCTCCCCGGAGAGCTTGAGCAGGACGCGGCCGAACGCCGGCGAACGGTCCTCCGCGGCGGCGGGCGCGGGTCCGGGGTCTCCGGCGCGGTCCACCGGCCTAGTCGCCGATCTGAAAGCGCGCCATGCGCCGGATGACCACGTTCTCGCCCGTGCTCGCCGACAGCGCGGCGCGCATCTCCTCCAGCGTGCGGCCCGCGTGCTTGTCGGTGTTCACGTGCTGCTGGCTGAGGAGCACGCTCTCCTCGAGCCACTTGCGCATCCGGCCCTCGGCGATCCTGGTCTGGACCTGCTCGGGCTTGCCCTCCTCGGCGGCCTGCTCAGCGAACACCCGCATCTCAGCCTCGCGCACATCCTCGGGCACCTCCTCCTCGCAGACGTAGGACGGCCCTGCCGCGGCGACGTGGGAGGCGATTTCGCGCGCGAAGTCGACGAACTCGTCGTTGCGGGCGACGAAGTCCGTCTCGCAGTTGACCTCGACCATCGCGCCGACCTTGCCGTTGTGATGCACGTAGCTGGCCACGAGCCCCTCGCCGGCCGCTCGCTCGCCACGCTTGGCCGCCTTGGCCTGGCCCTTTACGCGCAGCAGCTCGATCGCCCTGTCCATGTCGCCGCCGACCTCCTGGAGGGCGGCCTTGCAGTCCATCATGCCCGCTCCGGTGCGCTCGCGCAGCTCCTTGACGTCCTTCGCCGCGACCTGGACGCTCATGACGACTCCTCGTTGGGATCGAACACGCGCTGCTCGCTGGGCGGTGTCGCGGGCGGCGGCGGGGCCACGCGCTGGACCGCAGGCTCGCCGGCGCCGGCCGCCTCGGCCGCCTCGCGCTTTGCCTCCTCTTCGGCGTCTCGCCGCGCCTTCTCCTCGGCCTCGCGCTGGGCCTGCGCCTCCTGCTCCTTGCGCGCCGACTCCTCGGCCTCGCGCCTCGCGGCCTCCTCCTCGGCGCGGAAGCGCTGGTGTTCCTCACCGACGACGCCGGCGATGGCCTCCACGATCACCTTGCACGAGCGGATCGCGTCGTCGTTGCCGGGGATCACGTAGGTCACCGGATCGGGGTCGCAGTTGGTGTCGGTGAGAGCGATGATCGGGATGGCGAGCCGGGTGGCCTCGCGCACCGCGATCGTCTCCGTCTTCATGTCGCACACGAAGACGGCGTCGGGCGGGCGCTGCATGCCGGATACGCCGCCCAGGTTGAACTCGAGCTTGTCGCGCTCCTTGGTGGCGGCGATGCGCTCACGGGTCGGCAACAGCTCCATCGTGCCGCTCTCGGTCCACTCCCGCAGCTCGTGCAGACGCTTGATGCGCTTGGACACCGTCTGGAAGTTCGTCAGCAGGCCGCCCAGCCAACGGTTGTCGACGTAGGGCATGCCGGCGGCGGTTGCGGCCTCGGCGATCGTGTCGCGGGCCTGCTTCTTGGTGCCCACGAAGAGGATCGTGCCCCCGCGGGAACCGACCGCCGAGGCGAACTCCTGTGCGCGTGTCAGCAGGACCTCGGTCCGCTGAAGGTCGATGATGTGGATGCCGCTGCGCTCGCCGAAGATGAAGCGGCGCATCTTCGGGTTCCAGCGGCGCGTCTGGTGACCGAAGTGAACGCCGGCCTCCAGCAGCTCCTTGAGTGTTACCTGAGCCAACTGAATCGTCTCCCTTGGTGATGCTTGGTCGGGTGTGGGGGCGACCGGCAGGCGTGCCGGACGCTCCGTGTTACTCCACCGGCCGCTGTGCGGACCCGGGTGCCTGTGTGAATGGCGCCCGGGCAGGGCCGCACCGGCCCGGCGGGGTTGAGGGTTTTTCTGCTTGCGCTGAGAGCATACGCAAGATTCGCTCGCGGCCTGCGTTTCCATTAGCTGTACGGGCCGGCCTCCCTTCCCCTACCTCCGGTGGTCCGGTCCGTACGAAGAGCGCGAGCGGGGCGGCCATGACGGCCGCCCCGTCTTGCTTTTCGTGCGCGGCTAAGCCCGCGAGGGGAGCCTGCGCCAGGTCTCGAACGCGGGCCGCGCGTGGCCGGGCTCCAGCGCCTCGCGCAGCCCCGAGTCGTAGCCGGGGTCGGTGTACATCTGGTAGTTGGTGAGCATCTCGATGCCCGGACCTTCGGGGCCGACGTCGGTCTCGTGACGGTCCCAGCTGCGACGGATGAGGGCCGCGTGAAGAGCGAGCGCCTCTGCGAGGTCTGTGGCCCGGCCGCGTTCGAGCAGCCGGCTCACGCGCACGCCCCCCTCGGTGAGCCAGAGGCCGGGGACATCGGGATCGCGCCCCCGCCACCCCGACCAGCGACCCGCCAGCAGCCCGCGCACATCCGCGGCGCGGCTGGGAGTGCCCGCCGTGTCGTAGACCGGGTCGGCCTCCATGTCGACGTAGTTGTGGTGGGTCCAGATGAACTGTGGGTCGGCCACAAAGCCGATCCGATCGAGCTCGTCCAATAGGGCTGGGACGAAGTCCGAGTAGTTGGTCAGCAGGTCGCCGCTCGCACCGACGATGTCTGCGAGGCCGGGGGCACCGACCGGCGCAGGATGGCCGTGCTCGGCCGCTATCCGCTGGGCCGCCTGCATCATCCGCGCGCAGTAGCGCACCGCGCTGTCGGGGCCACGCTGGGGCCACCACTGGTTGTTGGGCTCGTTGACCAGATCGAGCACGAAGCCGCACCCGTGGTGCATGTAGCGCTCGTACAGGAAGCGCACCCACCTCCCCCACCAGCCGTCGACTCCCATCTCGCTGAAGGGAGGCAGGCCGAAGTACAGCGGCTTGCGCGGCGCGTCCAGGTCACCTGTCGCGACGGCCTCGGCAGACATCCGCTGGGCGGAGTCGAAGCCGAAGTCCTCGGCGCTGAACTGCCCGGCCACCACGTCGCCGGTCCCGTTCGCCCAGCGTGGGAAGGCATAGGGCTGGAGCACCACGCCCACGGGGGGCTTTTGCGCGCGCGCGTGGGCGATCTGGGCGTCGAGCGACTCCACGTAGGAGAAGCCGGGGTTCGCGGGGTCGCCGAGACACTCCCACGGCACCTGATCCGGGCGTGCCGGCTGGATCAGATCCCATCTCGCCCACAGCTTGATCCAGCGGGTCCCGGTCTCCGAGACGAACCGGTCGTTGCCGTGGAAGAGATAGTCGGCGGCGTAGCCCTGCGCCACTGGCAGGAGAGGCGGCCGCGCCGTCGGCGGCGGGGCGAAGCTCACGCACTTGCGCAGGGTCGAGGACATCGGCTCAGAGGATGGTGGAGAGCGCTCGCCGGGTCATATGGTCAATCGCGCCTGACGGTATCGGGCGGATCGCCGGCCGTTACGCGCTTTGGCCCGGACGCGAAACGAGGCGACGCTGGGTCGCCTCGTCTCGGGATTCAGCCCCCGTCTGGCCCTTCGGAGGCCGGCTCCCGCCGCGCCGCCTCGAGTGCTCGAAGCAGATCGGCGGGCGGTTTGGACTCGCAGTCGAGTCGTTCCCCGGTCACGGGATGCTCAAACCCGAGCTTGCGGCTGTGGAGGAACTGGCGCCCCAACTCGAGTCTGCGCCCGCTGGGAGCACCTCCGTAGTCGCGGTCGCCGCACACAGCGAGCCCGATCGCCGCCAGGTGCGCGCGGATCTGGTGAGTGCGTCCCGTCTCGAGGCGCACCACGAGCAGCGTCGTATGGGCCAGTTGCTCTGCGACCTCGAAGTGCGTCACGGCCGCCCGGGGCCGGTCGGTGCGGGTCGACATCACGGTGCGGCGGTCCCGGTCGCGGCCGATCGGGGCGTCGATCGTCGCGGTGCGCGCGTTGGGACGCCCGTCCACGAGCGCCACGTATTCGCGCCGCACTGCCCGATCGTGGATCATCGCCTGAAGCAGTGAGTGCACACGGCCGGACCGCGCGACGACCAACAACCCGGACGTGTCGCGGTCGAGCCGATGCACGATTCCCGGCCTCTCCGGATCGGGACCGCCGGCCGCGCGATCGCCGAGCGCCTGCACCAGGGTGCCCTCGCTCACTCCAGCCCCGGGGTGCACCACCACTCCGGCCGGCTTGTCGACCACGAGCAGGTGCTCGTCCTCCCAGGCGATGGTGAAGGATGCCTGCGCCGGCTTCTCGGACGCCCGGGGCTCGCCGCCCACCTCGACGACCTCGCCCGTGGCCACCGCGTGCGACTTGGGGCGCGTGACTCCGTCGACGGTCACCCGCCCGTGCTCGATCAGGCGCTGGGCCGCGGAGCGGGTCGGTGCCTCGCCCCTCGCGGCCAGGGCGGCGTCCAGGCGCATGCCCTCCTCACCCTCACCGACCCGGAAGCTCACGCGCGCTCCGGAGGCTTCTCCACGACGTAGAGCAAGGCGAGCACGCCGACCACGATGGCGCTGTCGGCCAGGTTGAAGGCCGGCCAGGCGATCGGGTCGATGAAGTCGATCACGGCGCCCTCACGAGCGCGGTCCACCAGGTTGCCGACGGCGCCGCCGAGCAGCATTCCAGCGGGCAGCCACAGCCAGGGCCGCGCCGCGTTCGCTGCGAAGTAGACGATCAACGCGACCAGCGCCAGGGAGATCAGCACGGCCACGATCGCGCCCCGGCCGTCCAGGGCGCCGAACGCCACCCCGCTGTTGCGGGTGTTGGTCAGGTCGAGGCCGAAGAACACGTTGACGCTCTCCCCCCTTTCGAGGTGGGCCACGGCGACCTGCTTGGTGAGCTGGTCTGCGCCGAGCACCACCGCGAGGGTGGCGAGCGCTCGCGCCCAGCCCGCGCGCCGGCCCATCTCAGCCGCGGATGACGCTCGCCACGATGCCCGAGACGATCAGCAGCACGAAGGTGCCGACCATCGGACTCAGGTCGATCGCCCCGGGACCGATCCGCACCATCGGCATGAACTTGCGAAAGATCCGCAGGTACGGGGTCACGACGTCGCTCACGAAGTCCAGGAAGGCACGCAGGTAGCGGTTGTAGGGCATGCGCGGGATGAAGCTCGCGACGATCCAGACGAAGATCAGCACGACGTAGACGGTGGCCAGGGTGGTCACGTAGTCGGCGACATCGCCGCGGTCGATGGATATGCCCAGCCAGGTCACGGCTTGGCCGTCTCCACGACAAGGTCGACGGCGGCGTCGAAAGCGCGCGGCACGCCGCCGTCCTCGAGCACGCCCAGCCCCTTCTCGGTCAGGCCACCCGGCGTTGCCACCCGGCGGCGCAGCTCGGAAGCATCGAGTCCGTTGGCGTCGAGGTAGGCGGCGCTCCCGGCCATCGTTTCCACGACGAGACGGGTGGCCTGGGCCGGGTCGAGCCCGTGGCGGGCGCCGGCGCCGGCCAGCGCCTCGACCACCAGCGCCAGGAACGCAGGGCCGCAGCTCATGAGCGCCATCGCGGGCTCGAGCA
>JBBSLY010000058.1:0-7977 GCA_038233455.1 Solirubrobacterales bacterium
GTCGCCGCGTAGTCGCTCCGAGTAGACCGGAGGGACGCCGCGGCACACGCTCAAGTCGACGGCGGGGTGCACGTCATGGCCGCCGCGCGCCCAACGCGCTGGCTAGCAGGCTGATCGGCGAACGGGAGTGGCCTAGGAGCCTGTCAAAGAACCCGCGAGCCGTCCGGCCCGGTGAGGACCCTTCGGGGTATGGCTATCGGACATGCCCGCACGGGCGAAGAGACACAGCAGCTGCAGATGGTGAGCTTGGACGACCTGGTCCCCGCCGATGACCGCTACCGGCGGATCGAGCCGCTCGTCGGCTGGCAGGCGGTGCGTGCCTCGGCCGCCCCGTTCTACGGCGATCGGGGCCGGCCCTCGGTCGATCCGGTAGTGCTCGTCAAGCTGTTCCTGGTCGCCTCGGTCGAGGGGATCGCCTCGATGCGCGAGACGCTGCGCATGGCCTCCGACAGCCTGGCGATCCGCCGCTTCCTCGGCTACGGGCTGACCGAGCGACTGCCGAGCCACGCGACGCTCAGCCACGCCCAGTGCGTTCGCTTCGCGGGCAGCTCGGTGTTCGAGCAGCTGTTCACCCAGGTGCTCGCACGGTGCCACGAGCAGGGACTGCTCGAGGGCTCTCGCCTCGTGCTCGACGCGACGCACGTCGAGGCAAGCGCGGCGCTTAAGAGCCTGCGCGCCGAGCTGACGGTCATCGACGGTGACGGCGAGGCTGCCCCAGAGGCGCAACCGCAGCGTCCGGCGCTGGCGTTGGCCGAGCCGCGATCGGGGCCGACGCCCAGGCGCAAGGCCTCCAATCAGACCTCGCACTCGCTCACCGACCCGGACGCAAAGCTGCGCCACAAGCCGGGGCAGCGCCCGCACCTGGTCCACCGCGCGCAGGTCGCCACCGACCCCAAGGCGCGCTGCATCGTCGCCGTCGCGGCCGAGCCGGCGACCGGCCACGAAGGCGAGGCGCTCGGCGCGATCGTCGAGCGCGTGCGCTGGGCAGGCCACCGGGCCGCAGAGGTCTGCGCCGACCAGGGCTATGCCTCGCAGGCCGCCTACCGCACCTTGGCCGACAAGCAGGTCACGGCCTTCATCCCACCGCAGAAGAACATGCGCCACACCCCCGAGGGCCAAGCGGCGCTGGCACGCTGCAAGAGCCCACCGGGCGTCGCTGCCGCGATCGATCGCATGACTCACGGCGAGGGCGCGATCTCAGAGCTGAAGCTCCGCCACGCGCTCGACCGTGCTCGCTGCCGCGGGACCCGAAAGCTCCAAGTCCAGCTGCTGCTCGCGGCGACGGCGATCAACCTCAAGCGCCTGCTCAGCAGACCGCCGGTGGCCGAGAACAGCGTCGCGGGCGACAACCGCGCTGCGATCCTCCGGCATCTCCAGATCGTCGCCTTCTGCCTGACCCGCCTCGACGGGATTCACGCGACAGATTCTTTGACGGACTCCTAGCGCCGTCTGAGACAATTCATCCCTGAGGCCGCCACCGAAGTTCCACGGCGACCGGGACATCCTCTCGCCCACAAGCGCACCCATTTGCAGGTCAATCGTTGCCATGAGGGCGGACGGAACGGTTCCCGAAGGGCGTGACTATTTCCGGGGCAAGTAGTCATCCGGCGCGACGCCGACCCTCCCAGCCGCCGCCCCGAGCGGGAGTCCTTCGTCGCTCAACAGAACTCCGAAAAAGGTCGCTCGATCGCTGCGCCCTACGACTGCCGCCATCTCACCGACGCGAACTGCCCTAACGCTCGAGCAGAGGCTCGATCCCAGGGCGACCGGCCGCGACGAACCTATACTCGATTCGTGACGCCTCTTACCGAACGGCGCCGATACCTGTTGACCACCAACGTCCTCGGCTGGGCCGGAGCCGAGACCCAGCTCATCCACCTCGCTACCGGGTTGGCGAAGCGCGGCCACGACGTGTCGATCGCCGCTCTCGCAGGTGTACGGATCGATTCCGCGCCCCTCGAACGGCTGGGCATGCGCATTTACTCGCTTGAGGCGAAGACGCGGGCGGGAAAGATCCTGAGGGTCCCGGTGCTCGCGCGGATCGCTCGCGGCGCACATCTCGTTCACTGCAGCACCTTCGACGCGACACTGTGGGGTCGCCTCGCCGCCATCCTCGCTCGCCGCCCCGCCGTGGTGACCGAGCACACGCCCGGCCGCGCCGTTCAGACGACCGCGTCCGGGGCTTCGCGACAGAGGATGATTGCTCTCCACAATCGCCTGCTCGACGCCTTCACTTACGCCACTGTCGTCGTCGCGCGCTGGCAGGTACCGCTGCTCAGAGGAGAGGGCGTTCGACCCGAGTCGATCGTTCACATACCCAACGCGGTGCCGATGCAAGAGCTTCGCGAGGCCAGCGGCGCGGGCGTGACGCGCGGACGCCTTGGCATCCCGCAGGACGCCATAGTGGTCCTCCACGCCGCACGCCTGCTTCCGTACAAGGGTCAGCGCGCCACACTGGCGGCGGTACGCCTACTGCGAGGGAGCGTCGGAGACGTGCATGCGGTCATCGTGGGCGACGGCCCCGATCGCGAGGAACTCGACCGGGAAGCCGCGGAGGCGGGCGGGTGGGCCCACGTACTCGGCCCCCGCGACGACGTCCCGGCCCTGCTCGCGCTTTCCGACCTGGCCGTCGTTCCCTCGCAGGCCGAGGCGATGCCGATGATCGTCATCGAGGCGATGGCGCTCGGGATCCCGGTGGTCGGCACCGACGTCGGAGACGTTCGCGCCATCCTCGCGGAGGCGGGCTCGGGCATCTCCGTGCCAGCCGACGACTTCGAGGCCTTCTACGGGGCATGCCAAGAGGTGCTCACCGACCCCTCCCTGCATCGACGGCTCGCAGAAGGGGCTCTGAGGAGCAGCCAGGCGTACGACTCCTCGGTGATGACGGATCGCTACGACACCCTCTTCGAAGCCGCTGTAGAGAGACGCGAGATACCCGCGACGCTGCGGTGACGCACTCGTCAGACGCCGAGAGCGTCGCCGTCGCCGTCGTCTCGTGGAACACGAGGGATCTGCTCACCGCCTGTCTCGACTCGCTGTCGCTCGACGCCGAGGCAGGACGGGCGGAGGTCTGGGTGGTCGACAATTCCTCCTCGGACGGATCACCGGACATAGTCGAAGCCGACTACCCGTGGGTGACGCTCGTCCGCTCCCCCGAGAATCTGGGCTTCGGTCGAGCGGTCAACCTGGTGTCGAGGCGTACCCGCTCTGCCTGGGTCGCCGCCGCCAACTCGGACATCCGCCTCGAGCCGGAGACTTTGAGCGTGCTGATCGAGGCCGGCGCGCGAGACCCCGCGGCCGGAGTGGTGGCACCGATGCTCGTACTTCGGGACGGAACGATCCAGCCGTCGCTCCAGCCCTTTCCCACCCTTCTCGGCGCCGTTCTTCTGCGGCTGCGGGTCTACCGCCTGAGCCGGCGGGTCGGCCGGAGGCTCTACCTGCGCGCCTACCGCGATCCCGCCGAGGGCGGCCACGTCGACTGGGCCGCTGGAGCATTCCTCCTCATCAGGCGCGAGGCCTTCGACCGGGTCAGCGGCTTCGACGAGGACCAGTGGCTCTACGCCGAGGACCTCGATCTGGCCTGGCGCCTGTCTCGGTCCGGCTGGAAGACTCGCTACGAGCCCCGGGCGACGGTCCATCACGAGGAGAGCGCGGCGACCCGGGCGGTATGGGGAGACGCGCTCACCGCCAAGTGGCTCGGAGCGACCTACTCCTGGGTGGCGCGACGACAGGGCATGGCGAAGGTCCGCTCGCTCGCGGGCTTCAACGTAGCGATGAGCGTGATCGAGTTGATCCTGTACTCACTGCTCGCTCGGGCGTCCTCCTCCCCGCGTTGGCCCCGGAGCAAGGCGCGCGCTCGCGCCGGCGTCGGTCTCCACCGACTCGGGTTGAGGCCGCGAGAGGAGCTGCTCGACGATCGCTGAAGAGAGGGCGGTTCGCCCGTGAGCCGCGGCGCAGAGCTTCAGCGTGAGTAGCTGACGGCCGATAGCGTCAGCTGCTGCCGGTGTGTCGTTCGCATCTCTGTGCTGATTCTCCAAAGGCCGCTCATCTTGTTTCGTAACACCCTCGCCCAGTCCTCCACGCTGATCACGGCGCAGCTCTTCAGCGTCATCCTCGCGCCACTGATGCTCGGCCGCTTCGGGCTCGCGCTCTTCGGAGTCTGGGCGGTGACGGGCGCGCTCGCCAGGTACGCGGCCCTCCTTGACTTCGGGATCACCCGCTCGCTGTCACGGTTCGTCGCCCTTTACCACGCCCGAGGCGACCGGCGAGGGGTGCAGGAATGCGTCGGCCTGGGCCTGCTCGTCGTGACCGGCGTCGGTACGGTGGCCGGAGTCGCCGCCTACCTGGCCGCTCCGCTCATCACCCGCCAGCTTGGAGTCCTCGAGCTCGCCGAGATGCGCATCGTGGTCCTGTCGTCGGTGGGGATCTTCGTAGCCAGCGCCTACAGCCGGGTCCTCGCCGCCATCCCGATCGGCATGCAGCAAATGGTGCCCCCCAACATCGCCGGAGTCAGCGGGAACGTGCTCAACTTCGGCTTCAGCGTCGGTGCGCTGGCGCTGAGCGCGGAGCTCAGCGACTACGCGCTGGCCAACGCGGTCGCCGAGGCACTGCGGGTGGTGCTCGTCCTCGGCAGCGTGCTCGTCGTCTGGTCCGGAAGTGTCGTCGCGCTTCCGGCGCTCGGCCGTGCGCGCGAGGTTCTCGGCTACAGCATGAAGACCCAGGTCGACTGGATCTCGCAGCTCGTCAACCTCCAGACCGACAAGATCATCATCGCCTTCCTTCTGGGCCCCTCGGCCGCCGGGGTCTACGAGCTCGCCGCCCGCGTGGTGGTGGCCGTGCGCGAGGTGGGCGTGCTGACGGTCTCGGCCATGATTCCCACCGCCACCGCCCAGCTCGTGGGCCGCGGTCGTGAGGCCATCCCTGCTTTCTTTCGCCGCTACACCCGGGTGACCGTCTCGCTCGCCTTCCCGCTCTTCGCCCTGAGCTGCATCGGTGCCCCGTTCCTGCTGCTCGCCTGGCTGGGGAAGACTCCGGAAGGTGCCGAGGCGATCCTCGTGGTTCTGACCGTCGCCTCCTTTGTCAACCTCAGCTCCGGGGTGGGCAGCTCGATCGTGCTGGCCGCCGGACAGGCCGCCATCGTCGCGTGGACCGGCGTGTTCTCGGTGGTGACCAACATCGTCCTCACCGTTGCCCTCGCGCCGTTCTTCGGGCTGTGGGGAGTACTGGCGGGAACGGTGATCGCGATGTCGAGCGCTGCGCTCCTGCTGATGTACCGGTTCCATCGGTCCTTCGAGATTCCCGGCCGCGACTACGCGCGCGCAGTGCTGCCGCCGACGGCGCTGTCGCTCGGACTCGCCGTCCCCTTCGCCCTCTTCGATCTTCTGGTGGCTCCCGAGTCGAGCACGCGTCTGGGCGCCCTGGCGCTCCTCGCCGCGGTATCGGTCCCCTACGCGACGGCCTACTGGCTCCTCGCCAGCCGGCTCGGCTATCTTCCCGATCGTTTGACCGCGCCGTGGCTTCGCCGTCCCCGAGATCTGGCGGGCGCAGCCGGCGAGGCCCGGGCGGGCGCCTGATGCACGCCGTCCCGAGGTCGGGCGCCCGCGAGCCCCATGCGCGTCCACTCGCCGGCCTCGCCAACCGCTCGCGCCAGGCAACCTTCCTCGGCTACCACTCGATCTCTGACGGCGGCCCGCCGTTTCTCTCGCTGCCGCCCGAGACCTTCGAGCGCCAGCTCGCCACCATGCGCCGCCACCGCCTCGCCGGCGGCGGGGTCGAAGCCCTCGGCGACCTCGCGGAGGGCCGCCGCCCGGCGCGGCCCCAGGTCTTCCTGACCTTCGACGACGGCTACCTCGACAACCACGACACGGCCGCGCCGCTACTCGCCGAGTACGGCTTCCGGGCCATGGTCTTCGTGCTGCCCCCGTACGTCGACTCGGCCGGCGGCTTCGACTGGCCGGAGATCGCCGAGCGCCGGCGCGCCCACCCGGACGTGATGCGCTCGATGAGCTGGCCGATGGTCGAGGCGCTCGCCGAGGGCGGGATCGAGATCGGGAGCCACGGCTGTCGCCATCCCCACCTCCCCGACCTCGACGACGAACGCCTCCGGGAGGAGCTCTGGAGCTCGCGCGAGCGCATCCGAGCACGGCTCGGGCGCTGCGACGTCCTCGCCTACCCGTTTGGCGAGTGGGACGAGCGAGTGGCTGCCGCCGCGGCCGCCGCCGGTTACTCGTACGCGTTCTCGCTTCCGGCGAAGGGCGAGCGAGAAGGAACGGCCCTCGCCATCCCCCGCATCAACATCGACCAGCGCGACCGCGGCGTGCGCTTCGCGGCCAAGCTCTCGCCGCTCGGCCGGCGCGCCTACCTGTCTAGGAGCGCCGCCCTCGTGCGCACGGCTCGGCGTCAGCGCGCGGGCAGCGCTCCGGCCGCCCAGGCTGGGAGCTGAGGAGATCGCCACTACACCCTCGAGCTCCGTCGGCGTCTCGGGCGCTGTCGAGCCCGAAGCCACGGTCGCCGGGTCGGTGCTCCTCGTGTGCTCCCCCGGCGGCCACCTGCTCCAGCTTCTGTCGCTGGAGCCGGCGTGGCGAGGCCTGAGACGCTCGTGGGTCACGCTGGCCGCGGCCGACGTCGACCACCTGCTCGACGGCGAGGACGTCACCCTGGCTCACGGACCGACAAACCGCAGCCTCCGCAACCTCGTTCGCAACCTCGTGCTCGCGTGGCGAGAGGTTCGCGTGCGGCGTCCGGAGACGATCGTCTCGACCGGCGCGGCGCTCGCCGTGCCGTTCTTCATCGTCGGAAAGCTCCTCGGCCGTCGGTGCGTGTACGTCGAGAGCCTGACCCGGATCGAGTCGGTCTCGCTCAGCGGGCGGCTCGTCTACCCGCTCGCCGACGCCTTCTTCGTCCAGTGGCCTAAGGCGGCCACTCGCCGTCGCATGCGCTACGAGGGCAGCATCCTGTGATCTTCGTGACCCTCGGGACCCACGGGCAGCCCTTCGGACGCCTGATCCGGGCCCTCGACGCGCTGCCGTCGGCCGAGCTCGTCGTCCAGCACGGGCACAGTCCCGCCCCCGCGGGAGTGGTGCGAGCGGCCCCCTTCATGCCGTTCTCGGAGGTGCTCGAGCACATTGACGCGGCCGACACCGTGATCACCCACGCCGGAGTGGGCAGCATCCTCTGCGCCACGCGCGCCGGCCACACCCCTGTCGTGGTGCCGCGCCTCGAGCGGCACGGCGAGCACGTCGACGATCATCAGGTCGAGCTCACCGAGGCGCTCGCCGATCGGGGCATGGTCGTCCCCGCCTGGGAGCTCGACCGGCTGACCGAGACGGTGAGCGCGGTCCCGGGCCGCCGATCGCGCGCCGTCCAGTCCGAGCGCCCGATCCACTCCGCGGTCCGTGCCGCGATCAGGCCGCGGGCCCCGAGCTCGAACGGGCGCGTGCCCGCCGAAGAGGCGTAGGGGTACCGCTTCGGCGAGGTGGAGTGGTACTACCAGGCAGGTCGCGACCCGGACTGGGACCACGCCTCCGGAGGGTCGGTGCTGTTCGTCCACCCGATTCACGAGGCCTTCAAGGACGCGATGCGCGAGTACCGCCTGCTACGCGGCGGCGAGGGATACAAGGAAAGGTTCGCGAGCCCGGACCATGGCCTCGACACGGTCGCCTGGTCGCAAGGGCCCTTGGAAGACCGGCCATCGCCGCGCTCCGTCGGGCGGCCGACCTGTCGCCCGGCGCCCGGCGGCGGCTCTCGAGGTTGGCAGGATGAGTCCCGCGGCCGAGCAGCGGTCGGGCCCTGGGGCACGCCGCGTCGCGCCGCAGAGGCCGGTACTCGATACGTTCTGCCCGCAAGGCGACGAGGGGAGAGCACAGTGGTAGGTAAACCAAAGTCAGCGGAGATGCACCCGGGACCCGGCTTTCGCATCCGCCCCGACATCGAGCGGCCGGACCCAGACACCGTCGCGGGCTTCCGAGGGTTCGAGAC
>JBBSLY010000059.1:0-7939 GCA_038233455.1 Solirubrobacterales bacterium
CTCGGCGGCTTCACGATCCCGCAGGGGGCGGTGGATGCGCAGAGCCTGATCGCGTTTGCGGACCTCGTCATCTCCGCCGGCGGTACCATGAACCGCGAGGCGGTGGCGCTGGGCACCCCAGTGTTCACCACCTTCGAGGGCCGACCGGGGGCCGTCGATGACGCACTGATGCGAGAGGGCCGGCTGCAGAGGCTCGATGATCCCGACCAGATTGAGATCGAGAAACGACCTCCGCACGACCTGGCCCGGACCCGTCGCGACCCCGGTGAACTCGTGAGACTCCTCCTTTCAGCGAGACAGACTTGACGAAACGAATCACATCGTCGGTGAGCGCACGCCGCCTCGGCCAGGTCGGGGCCGACGCGTGCCTGGTCGCCCTCGCCTACTACCTGGCCTTCGTCCTGCGCTTCGACTCCGGCATTCCCGAGCGCTACGGGGACCTGCTGATCGACACCGTGGCCTTCGTCGTGGTCGCCAAGGTGGCATTGTTCGCCGCCTTCGGGCTGTACTCGAAGCTCTGGCGCTTCGTCGACCAGGCCGACTTCGAGTCGATCCTGAAGGCCGTGGTCGTCTCGAGCTTCGTGCTGATCGCAGGGCTCTTCCTGCTCTCTCTCGGGGCGAACGACCCACCCCGCGGTGTGATCGCCCTCGACTTCCTGCTCACCCTCGCCCTGGTGGGCGGCGCGCGCTTCCTCATGCGGGCGGTGGTGGAGCGCCCGCTGCGGGGCCCGCTCGTGCAGCGCGCCGACACCGAGGTGTTGGTCGTCGGCGCCGGCAACGGGGGCCAGCAGGTGGCGCTCGAGCTGCGCCGCAACCCCGAGCTCTCGAGCGCGGTGATCGGCTTCGTCGACGACGACCCGCGCAAGCGGGGCATGCTCGTGGCGGGCCACCGAGTGCACGGCACGACCGATGACCTGGCGCGCATCCTCGACGACACCAAGCCCGACGAGGTCGTGATCGCGATCCCCTCCGCGCCGGGGGCGCTGCGCCAGAAGGTGGTCACCGCCTGTCGCCGGCGCGACATCCCGGTGCGTACCCTGCCGACGGTCTTCGAGCTGCTCTCGCGGGGCCCCAACCTGCTGCGCCAGGTCCGCGACGTGCAGGTCGAGGACGTGCTCGGCCGCGAGCCGGTACGGGTCGAGATCGACCGCGTGGGCGCCTACCTGCACGGGCGGGTCGTGCTCGTCACCGGGGCTGGAGGCTCGATCGGTTCCGAGCTGTGCCGCCAGATCGCGCGGGTCAAGCCCAAAAAGCTGGTGCTGGTCGACCACGCTGAGAACAACCTGTTCGAGATCCGCCGCCAGCTCGAGGAGGAACGCCACTTCGGGGCTACGGCGGCAGTGCTCGCCGACTGCAAGGACGCCACCCGGATGGCGGAGCTGTTCGCCGAGGAGCAGCCCTCGGTGGTCTTCCACGCGGCCGCCTACAAGCACGTGCCGCTGATGGAGGAGAACCCGGTGGAGGCCGTGCGCAATAACGCGGTGGCCACCCGGATCGTGGCGGCCGCCGCGGGCGAGGCCGGAGTGGAGCGCTTCGTGCTGGTCTCCACCGACAAGGCTGTGACGCCGTCGACGGTCATGGGCGCCTCCAAGGCGCTGGCCGAGTGGGCGGTGGAGGCGGCTCACAACCGCTACCGCGCCACCCGGTACGCGGCGGTGCGCTTTGGCAACGTGCTCGGCTCGTCCGGGTCGGTGGTCCCGATATTTCGCCGCCAGATCGCGGCCGGCGGGCCGGTGACCGTTACCGACGAGGCGATGTCGCGCTACTTCATGACCATTCCCGAGGCCGTGCAGTTGATCATCCGCTCCGGCGATCTGGCCACCGGTGGTGAGGTGTTCGTGCTCGAGATGGGCGACCCGGTAAAGATCGTGGACCTGGCTCGCAACATGATCCGGCTGTCGGGCAAGGAGCCCGATGTGGACATAGCCATCGAGTTCGTGGGTCGCCGCCCCGGCGAGAAGATCCACGAGGAACTGTTCGAGCCGGGCGAGCGCCCTCAGCCCACGCCGGCCGAGAAGATCCTCTCCGCCGTCCGGCCCCGTCTGGATCCGGACTGGGTCGAAGGCGCCTTCTTTCGCATCGAGGAGCTGGTCTACGGCGGTGACGCCGCCGGGCTCGCGGGGGCCGTCAGCGAGCTGTCGGCCGAGCGTGCACTGGCTACCTCCCCACCATCGTCGCGCAGCTCGGCGCCGGCGAGTTGACCGTCGCGGTTCCGGGCCCCCGCGACACTAGAGTGCAGACCACGCTTTCATGGAGATAGTCCAAGAGATCGGCTCCTACGCGGGGTTCGCGGCGATCATCGGCCTCGCCGTGCTGTCCGCCCTCTACTTCTCGCAGGCGCGCGACGTGCGTCGCCTGCGAGATTGGGCGGGGCGTGCCCCCGAGCGCACCTCAGAGCCCGCGGCCCAGCCCACCCGGGTGGTGGCCAGGCCCGTACCCAAGGCACCCGGCACCGGGGGGGCTTCGCCTGGGGCGCCGGGTGGGGCACAGACGCCCGCACCGGCCGCCGTCGCAGCCGCGACCGGCGCGGCGGGCTCCGTGGCCACCAACGCTCCGGCTGCAGCCACCCCCGCGGCCGCACGCGCGGCCACCGCCGGCGACAACGGGGGTGAAGCCGGCGACGGCGAGGGCGTCTCGCAGGACACCATGTCCCATCCGCCTCCGCTGCGTGACGGCGAGGATCCGCCGGAGGACGAGCCTGACTCCGGCGAGTTCGAGTCCGGCGAGTTCGAGTCCGTCGAGTTCGAGGCGGATTCCAGTGAGTTCGAAGGGGCGACTCCCGCGGGGGACTCCGCCGAGCTCGATCCCGACGCAGAGGATCTGGATGTGGACGGCGATGACGACGCGGACGATCCCGGAGAGGAGTCCGAAGAGCGCGACGCCGTCGCACCTCCCCCGGCGGCCCTCTCGACGCCGCGCCCGAAAATGCCGGTTCGTCCCGTGCCCCCTCCACCGCGGACCGCCCCGCTTCCGCCCCGCTCGGCCCCCGTGACCCTGGCCGGGCGCACCCCGCCGGGCGCCGCACCGGGCCAGCGCGCCCAGCCGGGCGGCGGCACGCCGATCCTGCCGCCCTATGAGCGCAGCCGGCCCGACGGGAGCCCTCCGGCGCGGGGCTTCTTCTCGTCACCGGCCCGGGGCGCCCTCGTGATAGGGCTGGGCGTGCTCGTTCTGGCAGCGGCGACGCTGGGCGGACTGGAGCTGGCCGGAGGCGGTGACGACTCGTCCACCGACTCCACCGGTGGCGCCGGGCAGGTGGCGGACCAGGGCGGGACCGACGGGGGTGAGAGCTCCGGCGGCCGGCCGGCGATCGACCCCTCGCAGGTCACGGTGGCGGTCCTCAACGGCACCACCGTCACGGGCCTAGCAGCGGATGTGGGGGACTCGGTGGAGGCCGCGGGCTACCAGCTCGGCAACGTGACCAACAGCCTCGACCAGGAGCGCGCGGAGTCCGTGGTCTTCTACGCCCCGGGCGCGGAGGCCGAGGCCAAGCAGGTCGGCGAGAGCCTCAAGATCTCCCAGCGCGAGGAGATCGATCCCGACACCCAGGCGCTCGCGGGAGATGCGAGCATCGTGGTCGTGGTCGGCGCCGACCGGTCCTGAACGCGTCGGCGCGCCGCAACCTTAGGGAAAGATGCCGGCCCCGCGGTTGGCCTCCGCCGCCTCCTGCAGGCGGCGGCGATCGACGAGGGTGAGCGCTCGCCCCCCGACCTCGATCGTCGCGCCGTCATGTGGCGGGTACCAGAACGCCCTGATTCGCCGCTCGGTCAGCTCGGGCGCTTCGCCGGGCTGCACCCGCCGCAGGCCCTCGAACTCCTCGCGGGTCACGTAGCGCCCAGCCCCCTGCGGGCTGCGAGGCAGCTCGCCCGTCTCCATGGCCCGGTCCACCACGTCGCGGAAGACCGCGAGCAGCCGCTGCTGACTGGAGATGTCCAGCGACAGCGCGGTCTCGGTCGTCGCGTCGATTGGAAACCGGTCCACGCGCACGATGTCTCCGGTGTCGAAGTCCTCGTCCACGAAGTGGGCCGACACGCCCCACTCCGCGTGGCCCTCGAGGATCGCGACGTTGTAGCCGCCGAGGCCCCTGATGTCGGGCAGCGGAGAGGGGTGGAAGTTCAGGCACCCGATCGACCCGAGCTCGATCAGAGGCGCCCGGATGCGCTTCCAGAACAGAAATGAAAGCACCAAATCAACGTCGGCCAGGTCGACGTTGCCGGCGCCGGGGTCCTCGAGCGCGGCGTACAGGGCGTCGTCGCTGGTGAGGGGGATGGAGTGGCGAGTCGCGGCCAGGTCCAGGCGCTGCGCGTCCGCCGCGAGCCCCGGATCGTCCGGGGCGACCACCGCGACGACCTGCCACCCGCTCCCCACCAGGTGCTCCAGCGCCCCGACGGCGGATCGTTTGTGCTTGCCCATGAGGATCGCCTTCACGCCACCAGCCTCTCGTACAGCGCCAGCGTCTGCGCGGCCGCCCGGTCCCAGGAGTACGGACCGTCCGCCGCTGACCGGGCAAGCGCGGCCAGCGCGGCGCGTGCCTCGGGGTCGCCGACGAGCTCGGTCAGCGCCCGTCGCAGCGGCTCGGGCTCGCCGGGGGGGACCAGGCGAGCCGCGCCGTGGCGGCGGGCGACCTCCCCGAAGCCGCCCACGTCGGAGAGCACCATCGGCTTGCCGAAGGCGAGCGCCGTGTAGAGCACGCCGGACTGGTCGATCTCGCGGTATGGGAGCACCACGACGTCCGCTCGGCGCAGGTAGGCCGGCAGTTCCGGGTCGGGCACGAACCGCTCCACGAAGCGGACGGTCCCGCCGGCCGCGGCGGCGGCCCGCTTGAGCGGCTCCACGGACATCCATGGCCGCCCGACGATCCAGAGCTCGGCGCCCTCGATGCCGCGGAAGGCCTCGATCAGGACATCCACGCCCTTGTATGGGCGCAGCACCCCGAAGCAGAGGATCACCGGCCCCTCGACCGCCGCCAGCTCGGCCGGCAGCGGCTGCTCGCGCGGCTGTCGAGTCAGGTAGTCGAACGCTCCGTGGGGGATCGTGTGCACCCGCTCGCGGGCGGCGCCGAACCGCTCCACCAGCGCCTCGGCACCCGCGTCGGTATGGGCGACCACCGCGTCGGCACGCGACACCACCAGCCGAGCCGCGCTCTCGCGGACCCGCCCCCTGCCGCGCCTGAGCACGTTGTGAGACGTGAAGACCGTGGGCACGTCGCGGGCCAGGAGGAAGGCGTCCAGCGCCTCCAGGGTCAGCCACTGGTAGTGCACCACGTCGGCCGCAGCCTGGCGGCGGTGGCGCAGCATGTCGGGGACGTGCTCGAGGACGCGCACCGCTCGCCGCCGGGCGGTCGAGCGGTCCCCGCGGGCGGCGCGCCGGTAGAACGTCTCGCACACGCTGAAGCCTTCCACCGCGGGCAGCGGCCCGTAGAGGTAGCGGCTCGTGGCCAGTTCCACCTCGGCGCCCGCCCGTGCCAGGGCGCCGGCCAGCGAGAAGTCATACGGCGGGGTGTAGGCGGGGGGATCTACGAGGGCCACGCGCATGCCCCCATTCTTCCCGCCCCTGGGCGTCGATAGCTTTCCGCCGGTGCAATCGTCCGCCGTCCGTGCCGTCTTCGCGCTGCTCGTGCTCGCGACGGGGGCGTCGTTTCTGGTCACGCAGTACCTGAAGGCCGAGGAGCCGCTCGTGCTGCGCTTCGCCGTGGAGCGCGGCTACTTCTCCCCCAACGGGGACGGCCTGCGCGATGTGGCGCGGGTCGGGGTCGACCTGTCCGAACCGGCCGAGGTCTCGTTCTCGATCATCGACTCGGAGGGCAACGAGGTGCGCCGGCTCGTGGACGATCGGGTGCTGGCGGGTGACACCAAGCACCGCTTCGACTGGGACGGCCGCGACGACGAGGGTCGCGTCGCTCCCGATGGCAACTACACGATGCGCCTGGTGCGCCGCAAGGAGGGCCGCGCGCTGGACTCCTTCAAGGACATCACCCTCGACACCGTGGCGCCCGACGCGCGCATCACCTCCGCGAGCCCCGGCGTCGTGGACCCCGGCAACGGATCGGTGGCAGTGGACCTCACCTACGAAGGCCCCCGCAACGCCAATCCCGAGTTCCGCGTGTATCGCACCGACGGAGGGCCCGATCGGCCGGTCAGGCGCTTTCGCGGCGACGGCATGCGCAACGGAGTGTGGGACGGGCGGTTGAGCAGCGGCGAGCTGGCGCCGGACGGCAACTACGCCTTCGCGGTACGGGTTCGCGACCGGGCGGGCAATCAGACCGAGGCGGGAGGCCCCACACCCGCCAACTCCGCTCCCGGCACCGGTGCGACGGTGCGCAGGCTCACGCTCGAGGGGCCGCTGGGCGTGGTGGCCGCGGGCTCGGTCGCAAAGCTCGAGGTCGGCCCCACTGCCCGGCGCTTTCGCTTCGTGCTCTCGCGGCTGGGATCCACAGAGAAGATCCGCGGTGACAGCCGCCGCGCCTCGACCCTGCGCGTGGGCATCCCGACCAAGGCCCGCACGGGCGTCTATCTCGTGCGGTTGCGTTCGCGCGGCCGGCGGGCCGTATGGCCGCTGGCGGTGGCCGGGCTGCCTCAGAGCGAGCGTGCCCGTGCTCGCGCCCGGCCGCTGGTCGTGCTGCCGGCCGTCACCTGGCAGGGGGTGAACTCCTACGACTCGGATCTGGATGGCTTCGGGGACACCTTCGCCACCGCGCGCTCGGTGCCCGCGGAACGTCCCTTCGCGGGCGGCGGGCTGCCGCCGGGCTTCGCGAGCCAGGTGTCGCCGCTGCTTCGGTTCCTCGACAGGGCGCGCCTGGCCTACGACCTGACCACGGACCTCTCCCTCGCCCGCCGCGAAGGGCCGGCGCTGGGCAACGCCCCCGGCGTGGCCATCGCGGCCACTGCGACCTGGGTGCCGCGCCGGGTTCGCGACGCGCTGCGCGAGGAGGTGGAGGGCAACGGACTGAAGGTCGTCGCGTTCGGCTCGCGGACCCTCGAGCGCACGGTCGCGCTCGTCGATGACCGCCTGCGCGATCCGAGCCCGCCGCGTCCCGACGATCTGTTCGGGGAGCGCACCCAGCTGTTCCGGGCGGCGGCCCCCGCGCCCCTGCGCACCCAAGAGGACGCTCTCGGCCTCTTCGATGGCGTGGACGACCTGTTCGGGGAGTTCACGGTCTTCGAACGTTCGGTGGCTCTCCCGCCCGAGGCGAGCCTCGAGAGCGCGGCGGGTCGCGTTCCCGGGCAGCCGGCCTTCGTGGCCTACCGGCTCGGCAAGGGCATCGTGATCCGGCCCGGGACGCCGGGGTGGAGCCGAGAGCTCGAGCAGGGCCGCCTCGGCGTGGAGGTCCCGAAGGTCACCAAGCGGATCTGGTCGCTGCTGGCTCGGTCTCGCTGAAGGCGCGGGCGGGGCTTCTGCCATCCTGAGGCCCCGCATGGTGCGCAAGCTGCTCATCGGGGGATCCATTCTGCTGCTCCTGGCGGTCGCCGGGGGCGGCATCTGGTACTGGCAGGCCGGCGAGCCGCTGGAGAAGCGCGGCTCGGCCTCCGAGGAGTTCGATCCGGCGGACACGCCGGGGAAGAAGCCCGACAAGCGCAAGCGGATCGCGGTCCCGTGGCCTACCTACGGCTACGACCTCCAACGCACCAAGCTCTCCCCCTATGACCACCGCCCGCCCTACCGCCGGCTGTGGTCGGTGGATGCCGGCGACACCCTGGAGTTCCCTCCCACCGCCGGCTACGGCAACGTCTACGTCGCCCAGCAGAAGGGCCGCTTCTTCGCCCTGAACGGCAAGACCGGCAAGCCGGTGTTCAAGACCAAGGACTTCAAGCGCTGTGCGGCGTCGTCGCCCACCCTGGCCAACGGCACGATCTACCAGGCCTACATGGACTTCGTCGAGTGCGGCGAGAACGACCCCAACCCGACCGGCTTCCTGATCGCGATGGACGCCCGCACCGGCAAG
>JBBSLY010000060.1:0-7929 GCA_038233455.1 Solirubrobacterales bacterium
CAGGGCTTCAGAGGTCCGCCGGCTGCGACCCGATCTCGCACGCCAGAGCCGGGTCTGGCTCGCCGCCGGCGCGGCGATCTGGGCGCTGCCCGCCGCGCTCGGCGTCGAGCCGTTTCGGAGCCGGCTGCGCGACGGCCTCGGCTGGTGGGCACTGACCGCCCTGATGCTCGACTGGCATCTGGGCATGCTGGAGACCGAGGACGGCCGCCCGCGCGCGCTGGGTGCCGCGGACGCCCTGACGCTCGCGCGGGTCTGGCTGGCGCCCGTGGCGCTCTCGGCGCCCAGCCCGACCGTGTGCGCGGTCGGATTCGCAACCGACGTGCTCGACGGCCGCGCCGCCCGCGCCGCCGAGCCCACCCGCGCCGGTCGTGACCTCGAGGGGCTGGCGGACGCCTGCTTCGCCGAGGCGGTGCTGGTGGGGCTGCGGCGCCGGCGTGCGATCGGACGGGGGGCCTCGGCAGCCGAGATGGCCCGCCTCAGCACGGGCTTCGCGTACTCGCTGGCGGTCTACTTCGGCCGTGCGCGACCGCCCGACCGCGGCCTCACTCGCGCCGCCCGCCTTACGACTCCGATGCGGGCGGGCGGACTGGTGGCGGCGGCCTGCGGGCACCGCCGACTCGGCACCGCCATGGTCGGCGCCGGATGTGCCGCGAGCCTGGGGCTGCTTGCGGCGGCGGTCAGAGACCGGGCTTGAGACGCCGGCGCCGAGCGGTGAGAGCGGCCGCCGTTCCCGACAGTGCGTAGAGCAGCGCCAGCCATATCGCGGCGAACTTGAGCACCGCTGCGCCGAAGGCGACCTGCGGCCATGGCGACGCCGGCTCGTCCCAGAGCGAGATCCCCAGACCCAGGTTCTCGACGTAGTCGAACCCCGCTGCGGTGAAGGCCACCCAGGCCATCGCGATCCCGGCAGCCGTGAGCCGCTCGCGCCCGGCGCGCGCCCAGGCGCCGGCGGCGGCGGCGCAGCCGCCCGCGAGGGCCGCCGCGTAGATCAGCGGGTAGACCAGGTCGAAGAGCTGGATCGCCTTCGCGGCGTCGATCACGTCCTGTGCGCGCCACTGGGCGAGGATCTCCTGCGCGCGGTCGACCGACCCGGCGAGCTCGAAGGCGATGATGCTCTCGCCGCCCGGCGCGTCCTCGTGCAGCGGCTTGATCAGCTCGCCCAGCAGGAGTGGGAGGAGCGCCGCCACCATCAGAACGATCAGCGCACCGCGGCGGCGGTCGGCCGGCCTGCGCTGGAACGGATGGGTCAGCGCAAGCGGGCTCAAGAGCAGCGGCCCCCGGTCAGGAGAACGGCTTGACCGTCATGAGAAAGATGGAGATCACGATCAGCGCGATCGTCAGATACGTCCACGTGCGCACGCCCGCGAGCGCCTTCGCGTAACCCGCCTCGTCCGCCGCATCGGACGCCGCCACCAGTCCCTCCTCCCCGCGGCGCAGCACGGTCGCCCCCAGCCCGGCGATCACGAACAGCAGCACGAACGGGATCGTGACCCACGGCTCGGCCCAGAGGTCGGCGTCGGTGGCCAGGTAGATCCCGGCGAGCAGGATCACCCCGATGGCTGGGCCGGTGACACCCTTCGAGAAGGCGATCTGGAGCCGGTGGAAGTTCGCACGCTGGGCAAGGGGCGCGCGGGCGTTCACCGCCAGGAACACCGGGTAGGCGAACAGCGCCCCGAAGGCCACCACCACCGCCGTGATGTGCAGCCACAGCACCACGTCGTAGAAGCGGATCGCAAGCATCAGAAAAGCTGGTTCTCTCCCTGGAAGATCTCCGAGACCGAATCGTCGGTGAAGATCCGGCGGACCGAGTCGGTGAGGATGTCGGCGCTCGTGAGCACGCGAATATTGTCGGGCGCCCCTTCGCGCAGCGGCACGGTGTCTGTGACGACGATGCCCGACAGCGGGGAGGCGGCAAGCGTCTCGAAGGCGTCGCCAGAGAACAGGCCGTGGGTGGCGACCGCGAACACCTCCTTGGCGCCCTCGTCGAGCACGGTCTGGGCGCCGACCGCCAGCGTTCCCCCGGTGTCGATCATGTCGTCCACGATCACCGCGCGCTTGCCCCGCACCTTCTCCTTGCCGATCACGTACCCGATCTCGGCGACCTGCTGGGCGGGGCGCTCCTTCTCGAGCAGCGCGTACGGCGCACCCACCTTCTGGGCGAACTTGCGCGTGAGCTTCACCCGCCCGGCGTCCGGCGCGATGATGCAGAGGTTCTCGACCGGCCCCAGCTGGTCCTGGACGAACTGGGTCAGGATCGGCATCGCCGTCATGTGATCGACGGGGTTCGAGAAGAACCCCTGCACCTGGCCGGCGTGCAGGTCCATCGTGACCAGGCGGTCGATGCCCGCCGTCTCGAGAAGGTCCGCGATGAGGCGCGCGGTGATCGGCTCGCGGGGAGCGGACTTCTTGTCCTGGCGCGAGTAGCCATACCACGGCGTGACGGCGATGATCCGGTGCGCCGATGCGTGCTTGGCGGCGTGGACCATGATCATCAGCTCCATCAGCGCGTCGTTCACCGTCAGGCCATCGCTCCCGCAGGTGGACTGCACGATGAATAGATCAGCCCCACGGATCGAGTCCTGATAGCGGCAGTAGACCTCTCCGTCGGAGAAGGTCTTCAGCCCCGCGTCGGTGAGCCCGACGCCGAGCCGCTCGGCGATCCGGGCTCCGAGGTGCTGGCCCGAGCGCCCGGCGGTGACCATCAGCCGCTTGTCGTACTCGGCCGGGATGTAGCTGCCGGCGGTGGGCATCTCCCGGGTGTCGATCGAGCTCATCCCGGCGGCTTCTCCTTGCGCTGCGCGTATCCCTCGACGTTGGTCTGGTCCGGCCGTGAGATCCCGAGCGCCCCGTCCGGGACATCCTCCGCGATCACCGAGCCAGCGCCAGTGTACGCCCCCTCACCGACGCTCACCGGCGCGACGAGCGAGGTGTGCACTCCCGTCTTCGCCCTTGCGCCGATCCGTGTGTGGTGCTTGTCGCGCCCGTCGTAGTTCGCGGTGATGTTGCCCGCCCCCACGTTGGCGTCGGTCCCGACGTCGGCGTCACCGATGTAGGAGAGGTGCGGGACCTTGGCGCCACTGCCCACCCGTGAGTTCTTGATCTCGACGAAGGTGCCGATCTTGGCGCCCGTGCCAATCTCGGCGCCCGGGCGCAGGTAGGCGAACGGGCCGAGGCTGGCGCCAGCCTCTGCGCTGGCCTCGATGAGGAACGAATGCACCGCCTTCACGCCGTCGCCGAGCGTCGAGTCGGTGATCGTGGTCTGGGGGCCGATCTCGCATCCGGCGCCGATCGAGGTGGCGCCGCGCAGCGTCACGCCAGGCCAGACGGTGGTGTCGGCACCCACGGTCACGCCGGCCTCCACGCGGGTCGAGTCCGGCCCGAGAAAGGTGACGCCCGCCCGGGCGTGGGCGGCGAGGATCCGGCGGGTCGCGAGCCGATCCACCTCCATCAGGTCGGCGCGCGTGTTGATTCCCATGGCGCCGGAGACGTCGTGCGTCTGGTGGCAGACCAGCCGCCCCTCGCGCTCGCGCATGATCGGGAAGACGCCTGTGAGGTAGATCTCGTCGCGCTGCTCGCCGACGCCTTCGAGGGCGCTCCAAAGCTCCGAAGCGTCGAAGGCGTAGGTGCCGAGGTTGACCTCGCGCGTGCCCAGCTCCTCGGCGCTCAGGTCCTCGGTGTGCTTGGTTTCGACGATCCGCTCGACCGAGCCATCCGGCGCGCGCATGACCCGCCCGTAGCCGGCTGGGTCGAGCTGGTCGGTCGTCAGGAGCGTTGCCATCGCGCTCTCGCGTTCGTGCGTGGCCACGAGCTGACCGATCAGCTCGCCCTCGAGCAGCGGGTGGTCGCCGCTGAGCACGAGTACCGTGCCGTCCGCCGGTCCGGTCTCGCGGGCGGCGAGGATCGCCGCCCCCGTGCCCTCCCCCGTTCGCTGCTCGGCCACCGTGACCGAGCCGGGAAGCCCCTCGGCCACGCCGTCGCCGGGTCGCGTGATGCAGATGACCTCGCCCGCGCCGGCCTCGCGCGCGGCATCGATCACCCACTCGACCATCGGCTTGCCGCACACCGGATGCAGCACCTTCGGCAGCTCGGAGCGCATGCGGGTGCCGCGGCCCGCGGCCATGATCAGCACGGTGAAGGCGCCGGGCATGCGCGGCCAGCGTAGCGCCAGAGGGCTGCGCCAGCGGCCAGGGCTCCGTTCGAGTTGCCAACGGCCTCGATCGCCTTGGTCGGCGTCGACGCTCGAATCTACTTCACATGGCTGGAGCTGGGTTCGGGGTCGCAGAGCCGAGCAGCCCGTCCTGCTCGTATGCGCGCATCCACTTGCGGATCGCGTTATCGGACACTCCGTACTTCCTGCCCACCGCTGAGTAGCCCAACTGCCCGATCTCTCGCGCCAGACGGTGATGGGGAGGCCGCTCGGCCTTACGGGCTCCGAGCCGCTTCCTCCCAGCGCGGTCCCAACGGGTCCCACACTCCCGGGAGCAGTAGCGGTGCGCGGGATAGCGCGGCGCGAAGGACTGGCCGCAGCGCCGACACTCTCGAGGCACCAGCGGCTCGCGGTTCTTGCGTCCGCAGTGGGTGTCGAACGTTGCCGCGCAGTTCGGACAGACGACCCGAAGATTCGCCAGGCGATTGTCGTCCCGTACTCCGTTGACGTGGTCGAGGATGAGCCCCATCTTCCTGCCGCGCCAGGTCTCGTCCTGGTGACACAATTCGCACCGGCGCTCCTTCAACCCCTCCTCGTAGAGCCGCTGCTTGAGAGCGCTGCGGCTATAGGTCGACCCCTCGACCAAGACGATCTGCAGTGGCTTTCGAATTCGGCGGCCGGCATGCCGGGAGGCGAGATACGGATCGAAGTGGTCGGTGGGGATTCCGAGCGCGGCCACCTTCCGCTTGAGCGTCGTCCAGTTCCCGCCGGTCGAGCAGCGGCCAAGTTCGCGCAGCGTTTCGGCCCAGGAAGAGGATTCGGCGACCGCCCGCCGCAGCTCCTCCTCGGAGTAGCCCAACCGGCGACCGCTCAACCCGCGTAGATCCGACAGGTGCTCGAGCGAAATCTCCCAGCTCTCTGCCCATTTTCGAAGGGTGGAGATGTTCTTGCCGTGATAGGCCATGCCAAGCGCGGCAAGCACCTGGCGCCACGTGTCCGCACCCTCGATCGCTGCGCGGGCCTGCCCGACGGAGTAGCTGGGTTCCCAAGGCATGTGACGAACATACGTTCGCACGACGACCGGACGCTCCTACTGGGGAGCCCGGATTCGAACCGGGATCTCAAAACAGCTCCAAAGGCTGGCGTCATTCCATTAGACCACTCCCCAAGGCACTCTCGAAGGTACCAGCGGACCGAGGCCCTAAAGAGGACGAGCCGGGTGCCCACACTCGAGAAGGGAACCGCTAGCGGTCCTTCTCCTCGCGGGGCACGCGACCGCCCTCGGTGCCCAGCTCGAGCGCCGGGCCGCCGGGGGGGCCGATCCCCAACACGCGCATTGACTTCAGTCCGAGGCTGAGGCGCTCTCGGCCGTCGGTGGAGCCCACGTCGAGCCCGCTCAGCTCGCGCACGCGATCGAGGCGGTAGCGCACCGTGTGGCGATGGGTGAAGAGGCGCTCCGATGTGCGGGCGACGTTGCCGTCGGCGTCGAGGAATGTCTCGAGCGTGCGCACCAGCTCGGTCTCGTACTGGTCGTCGTAGGCGACGAGCGGGGCGACGGTCTCCTCATGAAAGCGCTGCAGCTCAGCGGGGTCCTCACTCATCGCTCCCAGCAGGAGCCGGTAGGCGCCCGTCTCTTCGAAGGCGAGCCGGCTCTGGCCTCTGGCCTCAGCCACGTTCGCAGCCAGCAACGCCTCGGCAGCGGCGCGATGGAGGTCGACCGGGTCGAGCGCCGGGCGGCTGAGTGACACCGCGATCGAAAACCCCTCGAGGCTGCCCTCCATCTCGGCCTGAACTGCCGCCAGGGCGCGCAGGCCCAGATCGGCGCCGGGGATGAGGATCACCAGCTCGCGCTCGGCGCGCCCCAGGCGCTGCTCGCGTCCCGCCCCCGGAAGTGGCCGCTCGGGCCCCAGCTCGATCGACGCCGCGAGTGAGGTTCGCGCCACTGCCCGCGCCGCGCGCCAGGCCACGGTCAGCACGCGGGAGCGCCAGTCGCCCTCCTCTGGATGTTGGGGTCGCGCCCGCGCGACGATCACCACCGCCCCCGCCGACAGGTCGCAGCCAAGCTCGCCCGCGCGGGCGAGGATGTTCTCCCGGTCGGTGAGCCTGCGCGAGAAGAGGTCGGAGAGAAATCCGCCCATCGCCGCCTCGCTGGCGCGCTCGGGCCCTCGAGCGCGCTCGACCTCCTGTGCCACCAGGGTCGTGACGATCCTCATCAGCGCCGCCTCTGGGGGCGCGGCCCGGGGCCGGACGTTCATCCGCCCCACGGCCTCGTCGGCCACCCGCAGATCGAGCACCTGCGTGTTGCCCTCCCCGGCCAGCACCGCCCGCTCGTCCTCGGGCGACAGGCAGGCGACCGCCAGCACGTTGCTCGCGGAGTCCACGATCGCGAGGCTGGAGCTCAGCGCGTGAGCCGCCGCGCGGGCAACCGTGGGTAGCCCGGCACCGGACTCAACGGCCTCGGAGACCTCCTCGAACGCCTCGAGAAACGGCGACTTGGGCGGCACGGCGCCTGACTTGGAAGTCGCGGTCAAGCCGCCGATTCTAGATGCGCCAGCCTTACAGGAGGGCAGCGGACGAACTGGTGCGACTGGCGACCGGAGCATCCACGAGGCCCCGGCGCGCGCCGTATGCGGGACGCAGACCAAGCATGGCGGGGGACGCAGGGAGCGTGGCGGGCGAGAGCACGCGAGCGACCGAGGACCCCGCCAGGCGCAGGTATGCGTCACGCATACCGGTCGTAGGACCAGACGATGGCAAGGCCAAGCGCCCCACCCGCGCCCAGCAGCGTGGTGAGCATGAACAGCGTGAGGAAGCCGGCTGCGATCTTCTCCCACAGCCGCGAATAGACGGCGGCCGCGGGCAGCAGGATGAAGAATAAGTAGCCGGCCCCGACGATCCCCGCAGCCACGGCAATCGTCAACTCGGTGACTGTCAGATCAAGGCTCATAAGCGTTCCCCTCCTGGCCTGCGGACTCCGCAGGCTGGAAGCCATTCTGCACGATATGCCCGACGGCGAGCGCGGCGATCGAGCAGATGCCGAAGACGGCCACCCCGAGGCCCCAGCCGCCCGCGACGTCGGACCAGTAGTGCACCCTGAGATAGATCCGTGTGAGGCCGACCGTGGCGGCGATCGCCAGGCCCACGCCGACCAGGCTCACGCCTGCGATGCGACCGAAAGCCGCTCGCGCGAGCATGATCGCCGCGGCCACCCAGACCGTCGACAGGGCCGCGTGCCCGCTCGGATAGCTCGCCTGTCCGACGACCACGAGGGGGTCGGGAGGCCGGGGCCTGTCGATGCCCGCCTTGGCCAGCTGCGTGCACACGTAGACCAGGATCGATCCGACCACGAGCACGCCCAGCTCCGCAAATCGGCGGCGGGACACCAGCACCGCGCCCGCCGCCAGCAGCAGTGCGCAGACAGCGGGAACCGCGCCGAGGTCGGTGACCACCCCGAGCACCGAGATCGCGGTCTCGTCGCGCAGGTCGTCGGCGAGGTCGAGCAGCTCCCCGTCGGCGGGGGTCAGCCGGTCGCCGCCCGCGAAGATGGAGGCGTAGAGCGCGAACACGTAGACGCCCACTCCCGAGACGGCCAGCGCGCCGGTCAGCTCGAGCCCGAGCTCGCCCGGGACGAAGCGGTCGCGCACGAAACGCCCCGTAGGGCCGAGCACTCTTGCGGCGGGCGGCCACAGGCGATCGCGGACCGCCGCGAGCGCGCGGGCGAGCGGTCGCAGAAGCGGCCTCTCGGCCTGGCGCCGGCTCCAGGCGGCCAGCCGGCGGCGGTC
>JBBSLY010000061.1:0-7899 GCA_038233455.1 Solirubrobacterales bacterium
ACCTCCTGTGGCAGTGCGCCTATTCGGAGCTCGTCTTTCGCGACGAGCTGTGGCCGGACTTCACCCGCGAGGCATACGAGCAGTCGCTGGCCGAGTACGCACGGCGCCGGCGCCGCTACGGAGGCCGCTGAGGCATGCCTTCGAGGGCGACCAGGGGCCCGGGGCGCCCCGGGCGGGCGCAGGCGCGACCGCCGCGGCGGCGGCGCTCGGACCTCCCAGCGCGGCTGCTCGCCGCGATTCCGGCAGTGGCGTTCGCCCTGCTGATCGTCACCCAGGGCGGCTTGGTGTTCGCGCTCGGCCTGATGCTGCTCGGGATCGTGGCGCTGCGCGAGCTCTACTCGCTCATGCGGCGCGCCCGGCCGGTGGACATCGGGGGCTACCTCGCGATCGTCGCGATCGTGCTGCTGGCCACCTACGGCGAGCGCGAGGACGTGCTGATCGCTTTGGTGGCGGCCTTCCCGGTCGTCTTCATCCTGGCGCTGACGCGCGCCTCGCTCGACAACCTGGCCTGGGGCGTCTCGGCGACCTTCCTCGGCGTGACCTGGGTGGGCCTGGCCCTCGCGCACGCGATCTTCCTGCGCGAGCTGCCCCACGGCGACGGCCTGCTGATCGACGTGCTCGTGGGAACGTTCGTCGGCGATACAGCGGCCTACTTCGGCGGGCGGATGTACGGCCGTCGTGCCCTCGCGCCGGACATCTCGCCCAACAAGACCGTCGAGGGGCTGGCCGTGGGGATCGTGGGAGGTACCTTCGCGTTCTGGTTCGCCGGGCTCTACCAGGACTGGCTCACGGGGTGGGACGCGCTCGCGTTGGGATTCCTGGTCGCGATCACGGCGCCCCTTGGGGACCTGTTCGAGTCTGCGCTCAAGCGTGACCTCGAGGTCAAGGACACCGGCAGGTTCTTCGGTGCTCACGGAGGCGCGCTCGATCGCCTCGACGCCGTGTTCTTCACGGTCGTGGTGGCGTTCTATGCCTCGGTGGCGCTGGGTTACGGCTGAGTGCGGTGCCGGGGACGCTCCGGCCCGCCCGCTAGAAACGCGCAGGCCCCCCGAACATCTCCTGAAGCTTGGCGGCCACGCCGAGGTCGCCCTCGATGTCGAAGCGTCCGGAGAACAACAGCTCCTGGGGGTCGACCTCCTCCGCTGCGACGCGGGCGAAGTCGGCCACCGTTAGCCGCAATGTCACCGCGGCGTCCTTGTTGGCCCCGGGCACCACGGAGGCACGCTCGGAGCCCACCCGGATCGTCCAGCGGTCGGGCGCGCTGCCGTTTGCCGGATGGCCGAGCTCGTAGACGATGTCACCCTCGAAGCCGAACGCGAACTGCGGATCGAACGCGCGGGCCATACCAGTGAACAGCGCCCGCTGAGCAAGGGGGTTGCCAAAACGCCGCTCGAGCTGGGCGTCCGAGGCCCCCCGTACCAGCCGCCCGAGGCCCTCCCTACCCAGCTCTTCGAACGCACGCCGTGCCTCGGCAACGAGATCGACCGCGCGTCCGCGGACGCCACGGCGCGTTGTGGCCGCCGCCCGCGCCGCGCGCGCCATCTCGGCGGCCTCGTCGATCAGGTAGTCGCGCGGGGCCTCACGGGGCGGCGATCGTCGTGCCAGCGCCCTCTCGATCGCCGAGGCGAGCCGAGCCGCCTTTTCGGCCTCGCGGTTGGCTCGCTCGGCTGCGAAGGCGGGCACCACCTGCTCGCCGAACAGTTCCAGCGCCTCACAGATGTGCTCATGGCGGTTGGCGCCCGCCTGAAGGCAGAACACCACCTGATCGACGCCGACCGCCTCGTAGCGGCGCACCAGCTCGGTGATCTGCTCGGGGGTCCCGATCGCGCCTCGCAACGAGCCGAGCCCGTGCTGCATCAGCTTCACGCCCAGCGGCGCGTCGTCTGCCTCCACGATCTCGCGGGAGAATCCGCGCTGCTCGCGGTTTGCCTGGAACTCCTCCCAGATGTCGGTGACCCCGGGCCGCTGCTCACCCATGCCGTAGTAGTGCGCCAGCGAGTAGCCGAAGAAATGCGCGCCGTCGATGCCGCGGTCGATCGCGGTCTGCTCGTCGGAGTGGCACATCATCGGCAGCACCACCGTCACGTTCGGGTTGACGGCAAAGCCCGCCGGCACGCACTCCTCGGACTCGAGGATCTCGTAGTACTCGCGCACCCACTGGCCCGCGTCCTCGGGCTCGACGAACGAGAACGACAGCGCCCCCATGCCGTTACGCGCGGCGAAGTGGATCGTCTCGCGCCGCGAGCAGGCCACCCACAGCGGCGGGTGGGGCTTCTGCAGGGGCTTGGGCACCACGTTGCGGGGAGGCATGCGAACGAACTCCGACTCCCAGCCGGCGAACGGCTCCTCCACGAACATCCGCGTGATGGCGTCGATCGCGTCCTGCCACATCTCTCGCTTTCGCGAGCGGTCGATCAGGAAGCCGCCCAGCTCGGCGGCGGAGGACGACTCGCCGGTGCCGAAGTCGAGCCGGCCATCGCTGACGAGGTCCAGCGTGGCGATCCGCTCTGCCACCCGCGCCGGATGGTTCACCCCGGGCACGATCTGCACGATTCCGTGGCCGAGCCGGATGTTCTTGGTTCGCTGGCTCGCGGCGGCCAGGAAGACCTCGGGCGCGGAGGAGTGCGAGTACTCCTCGAGGAAGTGGTGCTCGACCTCCCACACGTAGTCGATGCCGACCCGGTCGGCGATCTCGATCTGCTCGAGGGCGTCGCGCAGCAGCGAATGCTCGGAGCGCTCACCGGTCCAGGGCCGGGGGTTCTGGTGCTCGTAGAAGATTCCGAAGCGCATGCCTTGGAGCCTGCGGTCGAGGCCGCGCCGATCCTAACTGCCCGGCGAGCGCCGCCTCCTAGACTGCGTCCGATGCGCAGGATCGTCATCGTCGGCTCGACCGGCTCCATCGGTACGCAGGCCCTCGATGTCGTTTCGCGGAGCGAGTCGGTTGAGGTGGTCGGCCTCGGGGCTCGCTCGAACGCCGACCTCCTGTGCCGCCAGGCGGAGAGCTTCGGGGTCGACCGGATCGCCCTGGCCGACGAGAGCGCCGCTGCCCGCGCGGCTGAGCACTGGCCCGGCGGCACCGTGCTAGGCGGGGCCGAAGGCCTCGTCTCGCTGATCTGTGACACGGAGTGCGACCTGGTGCTCAACGCGCTTGTCGGCTCGGCCGGGCTTGGTCCCACCGTCGCCGCGCTGGGCGAGGGGATCGACCTCGCCCTGGCCAACAAGGAGAGCCTGGTGGTGGGGGGCTCGCTGGTGACGGCCCTGGCCGAGGCCACCGGCGCCCAGGTGCTGCCGGTCGACTCGGAGCACTCGGCCCTCTTCCAGTTGCTCGAGGGCCAGGGCCCGGGGACCGTCGACCGGCTCGTGCTCACGGCCTCCGGAGGCCCGTTTCGCGGGCGTACCGATCTGGATGGCATCACCCCCGAGGACGCGCTTGCGCACCCCACGTGGGACATGGGCGCCAAGATCAGCATCGACTCGGCGACCCTGATGAACAAGGGCCTCGAGGTGATCGAAGCCCATCACCTGTTCGGGGTCGGCTACGACGCCATCGACGTGGTCGTCCACCCCCAATCGATCGTGCACTCCCTGATCTGCCTCAACGACGGTGCCTCGCTCGCGCATCTCGGCAACCCCGACATGCGCGTGCCGATCTCCTACGCGCTGCACTACCCGGACCGGGCCGACGTGCCGGTGGCCCCGCTCGACCTGGCGGCGCTCGGCTCGCTCGACTTCGAAGCTCCCGACCCGGACACCTTTGCGTGCCTGCGCCTGGCGCGCGAGGCGGGGATGGCGGGCGGGACGGCCCCCTGCGTTCTCAACGCCGCGAACGAGGTGGCGGTGCACGCCTTCCTTTCGGGCCGGCTGCCCTTCACAGGCATCGCCGAGGTGATCGAGCGCGTGCTCGAGGACACGCCCGTCGTGCCCGTGGGCCACTTCTCAGAGCTCTACCGCGCCGACTCCCACGCGCGGGAGATGGCACGCGACCTGATCGAAGGGGTGCACGCCGGATGAGCTGGCTGTTGGCCTTCGTCGGCTTCGCCCTGCTGGTGATCTTTCATGAGCTGGGCCACTTCGCGGTCGCAAAGGCCGTGGGGATGCGCGTGGAGAAGTTCTCGCTCTTCTTTCCCCCGACGCTGGTCTCCAAGAAGTTCGGCGAAACCGAGTACGCGATCGGCGCGATCCCCGCAGGGGGCTACGTGAAGATCAGCGGGATGAACCCCGACGAGGAGCTGCCCGAGGAGGTGCGCGACCGCGCCTACCACGCCCAGCCCGTGTGGAAGCGGATCGCGGTGATCCTGGCCGGGCCGGCGGTGAACCTCGTGCTCGCCCTGCTGCTGCTGTTCGTCTTCTGGGGGGCGATCGGGCCAGAGAGCGTGACCGACCGGGTGGGCGCGATCGAGAAGGGCTATCCCGCCGCGAAGGTGCTCGAGCCCGGCGACAAGCTGATCGCGGTCGATGGCGTCCGCGGCGACCCCGAACGCCTGTCGGAGGCGATCCAGCGACACCGCTGCGCGGGAGGGCCCGTCGACGGCTGTCGCGCGGCCACCCCCGCTGAGCTGGTGGTCGCGCGCGAGGGCGTTCGCCGGACGATCTCGGTCACGCCCGTCTACGACGCGACCGACGGCATCGAGCGGACACGGATCGGGTTCGGGTACGCCCGGGGGCCGCGTGACGCCCTGCCCCTAGGCGACGCTGTGACCACGTCATTCGCCCAGTTCTGGTTCATCGCCAAGCAGACGGTGAGCCTGCCCGCGCGGATCTTCGATGCGCAGAAGCGCAAGGAGATCTCGGGCGTCGTGGGGTCCTATGAGTTCACCCGCCAGACGATCCTCAACGACATCGCAGAGGTCGTGCTGATCATGGCCCTGATCTCGCTCTCGCTGGCGATAGTCAACCTCTTCCCCTTCCTGCCGCTCGACGGCGGCCACATCTTCTGGGCCGTGGTCGAGAAGGTGCGCGGGCGCCCGGTGCCGCTCGCGGTGATGGAGCGCTCGGGCGTGCTCGGCTTCATGCTCGTCATCGGGCTGTTCCTGATCGGCCTCTCGAACGACATCGGCCGCCTGACGGGTGAGGGGTTCACACCGCCGTAGGGCAGCAGGTAGGCTCCGTCGCGAGGAGATCACAACGGTCCGGCGGCGCGCTGGACCCCTGAGGGAGGCGACATGGAGAGCTCAGCACCGACCCGGACCCACCGGCCCCGCGGCCTCGACGCAAAGACGATCGCGGAGGCCTTCCAGATCACAGCGGAGGACAACGCCGACCGGCCGGCAATCCGTACCAAGGGCGACGAGTTCAGCTGCACCTGGGCCGAGTACGCCGAGAAGGTCGAGAGCATCGCGCGGGGCCTGGCCGGGCTCGGCGTCGAGCGCGGTGACACGATCGGCCTGATGCTCACCAACCGCCCCGAGTTCCACTTCTTCGACACGGCCGCGCTTCACATCGGAGCCGTGCCCTTCTCGGTCTACAACACCTATGTCGCCGATCAGATCGAGTACCTGGTCAAGGACTCCGGCGCCAAGGTGATGGTCACCGAGCGCGCGTTCCTCGACACGATCCTCGGCGTGCGCGACACGAGCGACGAGCTCGAGCACGTCGTCGTCGTGGACGGCGAGGGCGAGAAGGACACCCTCACGGTGGATGCGCTCGAGGACAAGGGCGACGACTCGTTCGACTTCGAGGCCGCGTGGCAGGCAGTGGAGCCCGATGACCTGCTCACCGTGATCTACACCTCCGGGACCACGGGGCCGCCCAAAGGCGTGCAGCTGACCCACGACAACCTCGTGGCCGCGGTCGAGGGGATCGAGGACATGATCGACTTCCCCGAGGAGGGCCGCGTGATCTCCTGGCTGCCCTACGCGCACATCGCGGAGCGGGCGTGCAGTCACTACCTGCCGCTGACCCTGGGATTTACCACCACCGACTGCCCCGACGCCCGTCAGGTCGTCGCATACCTGCCCGATGTGCGCCCGACCTGGTTCTTCGCGGTTCCGCGCATCTGGGAGAAGCTCAAGGCCGCCATCGAGGCCGGGATGGGGGCCGAGGAGAACGAGGAGAAGAAGACCGCCGTGGCGGGTGCCATGAAGCTCGGCCTGGAGAAGGTGCGCTTGGAGCAGGCCGGCGAGGAGGTGCCCTCGGAGATGGCGGAGAAGTACGCCCAGGCCGACGAGCAGGTGTTCTCGAAGATCCGCGAGAAGCTCGGCTTCGATCGCGCCGAGGCGGTCAACGTGGGCGCTGCGCCGACACCCCCGGAGGTGATCGCGTTCTTCCACGCCATCGGCATTCCGCTCGCGGAGCTCTGGGGAATGTCCGAGACCTGTGGCGCGGGCTGCATCAACCCGCCCGACAAGATCAAGATCGGCACCGTGGGCCCGCCCACGCCCGGCGTCGAGGTCAAGCTGGCCGACGACGGTGAGGTGATGGTCCGCTCCCGGGTGGTGATGAAGGGCTATCGCAACCTGCCGGACAAGACCGACGAGACCTTCGGCGAGGACGGCTGGCTGCTGACCGGCGACATCGGCGAGTTCGACGACGACGGCTACCTGAAGATCGTCGACAGAAAGAAGGAGCTGATCATCAACGCCGGCGGCAAGAACATGTCACCCGCCAACATCGAGTCGAAGGTCAAGTCGGGCAGCTCGCTGATCGGCCAGGCGATTGCGATCGGCGACCGCAAGCCCTACAACGTCGCGCTGATCACCCTCGATCCCGACGCGGCGCCTTCGTTCGCCCAGCAGCACGGCATCGAGGACACCTCGCCGGAGGCGATGGCCGAGTCCCAGGAGGTGATCGACGAGGTCCAGCGCGGGGTCGACGACGCCAACGAGAAGCTCGCCCGGGTGGAGGGGATCAAGAAGTTCAAGATCCTGCCCACGGAGTGGGAGCCCGGCGGGGAGGAACTGACCCCGACGATGAAGCTCAAGCGCAAGCCGATCCACGAGAAGTACGCGGACGAGATCGAGGCCTTGTACGCGGAGTAGATTCCGTGTCAGACGCGGATCGGAGGGTAGGGTCCTCTCAAGCTACGGAGGAGGAGCGATGGCAGACAGCACGTACCGCGTCACCGAGGTGATCGGGGTGAGCAGCGAGGGATGGGCGGAGGCGGCGCGCACCGCCGTCGAGACGGCGGCCAAGAGCGTGCGCGACCTGCGCATAGCCGAGGTGGTCCGCCAGGACATGACGATCGCCGATGGTGGGATCGTCAACTACCGCGTGCGGCTCGCCATCTCGTTCAAGTACGAGTCGGGCGAGTAGCGGTTCGGTAGGGGCGGCCCCGTCCGGGGCCGCCCCTCCGCTTCGGACGCCTCTCGGATGCCCCGCCCTCTCGGGTTGGGGTAGGAGGCGCCCGATACCCTCTCTTGCATGGCTTCCAAGCGCCAGATCGACGTCGGCGGGGTGAAGATCGGGGGTGGAGCGCCCGTCGCCGTCCAGTCGATGACCAAGACCGAGACGGCCGACTACGACGCGACGATGCGCCAGATCCGTGCCATCGCCGACGCCGGCGCCGACCTCGTCCGCTGCGCGGTGCCGCGCGACAAGGACATCGACGCGCTGCGCCGGATCGTGGTCGAGTCGCCGATTCCGGTGATCGCCGACATCCACTTCAACCACACGCTCGCGCTGAAGGCGATCGATGCCGGCGCGCACTGCATTCGCCTGAACCCGGGCAACATCGGCGGCCCGGACAAGGTGGCCGAGGTCGCCGAGCGCGCGCGCGCCGCCGGCACGCCGATGCGGATCGGGGTCAACTCGGGCTCGCTGCCGCGCCACCTGCACGAGCTCGAGCGCGAGAACTCGGTCGAGGCGCTCGTTACTGCCGCGGTCGAGTTCGTGGAGTTGATGGAGCGCCTGGACTTCGAGGACTTCAAGGTCTCGATCAAGTCCACGAGCGTGCCCAACACG
>JBBSLY010000062.1:0-7886 GCA_038233455.1 Solirubrobacterales bacterium
GACCGTGAAGATGCTCGAGCGCGTCGACTCGGGCGAGGCCACGCCGATGGACCTCGAGCTGCTTCAGCAGGTTCAGACCAACATCATCGGCAACTGCCTGTGCGTGCTCGGGGACTCGATGGCCATGCCGATCGGCTCGATGCTGGTCAAGTTCCGCGCCGAGTTCGAGCAGCACGCGGAGAGGGCGCGCATGCGCAACGATGCCGCGCTCGTCGAGCAGCCCGCGCCCGAGCTCGCCGCGGCGGCCCAGGTCGGGCCGGCGTAACGCCGGCTCCCCGCTCAACCCTCCCAGCCGACCGCCCATGCCCCGCCCCACACCCACCTTCGTCACCTTCGAGATCGACGGCCGCGACGTCACCGCGCCCGAGGGCTCGATGCTGGTCGACGGCGCCAAGTACGGCGACGTCGAGATCCCCGTCTTCTGTTACGAGCCGAAGCTCGGCCAGGCGGTGGGCGCGTGCCGCATGTGCCTGGTGGAGATCGAGGGCATCCCCAAGCTCCAGACCGCGTGCTCGACGCCGGTCAAGGACGGGATGGTCGTGATCACCGGCTCGCAGCGGGTCAAGCAGGCCCAGAACGCGATCGTCGAGTTCCTGCTCGTCAACCACCCGCTCGACTGTCCGGTCTGCGACAAGGGCGGCGAGTGCCCGCTCCAGGACATCGCCTTTGGCTGGGGGGCCGGGCGCTCGCGCTTCATCGAGCCCAAGCGCCACTTCGAGAAGCCGCTCGAGCTCTCGCCCTTGATCGCCATCGATCGCGAGCGCTGCATCCTCTGCTTCCGCTGCGTGCGCTTCTCGCAGGAGGTCGCCGAGGACTACCAGCTCACCTTCCTCGAGCGCGCCGACTCGACCTACGTGGGTACCCATCACGGGCATCCCTACGTCGCGCCGTTCTCGGGCAACATCGTCGACCTCTGTCCGGTCGGCGCGCTGACCTCGAACGCCTACCGCTTCCGCGCCCGGCCGTGGGACGTCGAGAACGGAGGCTCGATCTGCACCCTGTGCCCGAGCCAGTGCAACGTGACCTTCACGGTCCGCGACGACATGAAGGTGCTGCGGGTCTTCCCGCGCGACAACGCCGAGGTCGACGACGGCTGGCTGTGCGACCGCGGGCGCTTCGGCTTCCAGGCCATCCACTCGCCGGAGCGCATCACTCGGCCGAAGGTCAAGGACGGCGGGACGCTGCGCGAGGTCTCGTGGGACCGCGCGCTCGCCGCGGCGGCCGAAGGACTGCGCAGGGCGGGCGCGGGGACCGCCGCGCTCGCGGGGGGCGAGACCTCCAACGAGGAGGGCTTTCTCCTCCAGAGGCTGATGCGCGAGGGGCTCGGCTCGCCCCACGTCGACTCCCGGGCCAGCGGGCCGATCGAGGCCGAGCACGCGCGCGCGCTGGCGCGGCCCGAGCTCGCGGCCATGGTCTCGGACATAGATCACGCCGGCGCGGTCGTCGTGGTCGACTCAGAGCTCCAGGACGAATCGCCGATCCTCGATCTGCGCGTGCGCAAGGCCATCCGTCGCCTCGGGGTCAAGGTGGTCGTCGTGGGCGGGCGTCCCGGCGCGCTCGACCCGCCGGCCGACGCGATCGTCCGCACGATCCCGGGCGGCGCCGAGGCCGCGCTCGGCGGGCTGGCCGCCGCGCTGGGCGAGGTCGAGCCCGCCGACGGCGCACCGGCGGACCGCCGCGCCCCCCGCGATTCCTCGCAGACGCCGGTCGGAGGCCTCGACGAGCGCCAGCACGGCGAGCCGGCTCAGCAGGGTGAGTCGGTCGAGGGCGGCATCGACGACCTCTCGCGCCGCGCGGGCACGAGCGCCGAGTCGATCCGCAACGCCGCGGCCATCCTGCGTGCCGCCGGACCGATCGTCGTCCTCTGGGGCGAGCGTCTCTCCCACGGTGCGCGCGGAGGCGCCGGGGTGCGCTCGCTGCTCGCCCTCGCGCGCGCGCTCGGAATCCCCGAGACCGAGGGCGCCGGGCTGATCGAGGTGCCGGCCGGCACCAACGCGCGCGGCCTGCGTGAGGTCGGCTGCCTGCCCGGCCTCGGTCCGGGTCTCGTCGATGCGCCCAGCGCGGGGAGGGCCGCGGGGGAGATGGCCTCCGCCCTCGGCGAGGGGCTCTCCGCCCTGATCCTGCTCGGCGCCGACCCGCTGCGCACCCACCCCGACCGCGCCGCCTGGACCCGCGCGCTCGCCGCCGCCGGCTTCGTCGTCGCCTTTGCCGACTTCCCGTCCGAGGCCGTGACCGAGCACGCAGACGTGATCCTCCCGCTCGAGAGCTACGCCGAGCGCGAGGGCACGATCACTCATCCCGACGGCCGCCTCCAGCGCCTGCGCCAGGCCATCGGCCACCCCGGCGACGTACGGCCGGTGTGGAACGTGCTGGCCGAGCTGTCGGCGCGCTTGGGAGTCCCCGGGGCCGAGGGGTTCCTCACGAGCCCGATGGTCAGCCGGGCCCTGTTCGACACCGTTCCCTTCTACGCCGGGCTCACGCTCGAGGAGATCGGCGGCAAGGGCAAGCGCTGGCAGGAGCGCAGCGCCGCGGCCGCCGCCCCCGCCGCGCCCGCGCTGCCGGCCCCCCGCGACCTCGACACCCCGCCCGAGCCGCTCGAGATCGAGAACGGCGACCTGCGCCTCGGGACCGCGCGCTCGCTGTGGTCGGGGCGCGAGACCGAGCACTCTCCGATCCTCCGCTTCCTCGCCCCCGGCCAGCGGGTCGAGCTGTCGGCCGAGGACGGCGTCCGCCTCGGGGTGGCCAGCGGCGACGAGGTCACGGTCGTGCGCAACGGGTCGAGCGTGCGCGGGGTCGCGGCCCTGCGCGACGGGCTTCCGCCGGCCAGCGTCTACCTCTACGAGGGCACGGCCGAGGGCAACGCGACCGAGCTCACGGGCGGCGAGGCGACCACGGTCAGGGTGCACAAGGCGGCCACGGAGTGACCGCGGCAGCGTTCGCGTCGGCCGCCGGCGCCGCGCCGCTCCCCCTCGTACCCCTGGCCCTCAGCGAGACGGGGCCGGTCTGGGTCCAGCTCGTCAAGGCGGTGGTGATCTTCGTGTTCATCCTGCAGATCGTGCCGATCGTCCTGTGGGCCGAGCGACGCCTGCTCGGGCGCTTCCAGTCCCGCCTCGGACCGAACCGCGTGGGTCCGGCCGGCCTCATGCAGCCGCTGGCCGACGTGCTCAAGCTCGTCTCCAAGGAGGCCTCGACCCCGGCCACCGCGGTGCCGTGGATGATGGCCATGGCTCCGGTGATCTCGATCACCACCGCGGTGCTCACGCTCGCGATCATCCCCTTCGGCGCGCCCGGCGCCTACGGCGGCGAGTTCGCGCTGGCCGGCATCGACGTCTCGATCGGCCTTCTCTACTTCTTCGCCTTTGGGTCGATCTCGTTCTACGGGCTGATGCTCGGCGGCTGGGCCTCGGGCTCGAAGTACTCGTTCCTCGGCTCCATGCGCGCGGCGGCGCAGCTCGTCTCCTACGAGGTGGCGATCGGGCTGTCGCTGCTCGGCGTGGCCATGACCGCGGGCTCGCTCTCGCTCGTGGAGATCGTCCAGGCCCAGGACACGATCTGGTTCATCATCCCCCAGTTCGTCGGCTTCCTGATCTTCATGGTCGCCGGCTTCGCCGAGTCAGCGCGGCCGCCGTTCGACCTCCCCGAGGCCGACGCCGAGCTCGTCTCCGGCTACAACACCGAGTTCGGCGGGATGCGCTTCGGCTCGTACTTCATGGCCGAGTACATCGAGGTGCTGGTCATCTCGGGCGTGGCCGTGGCCATCTTCCTCGGCGGCTGGCACGGCCCGGGGCCGGAGTGGCTCGGGCCGTGGTGGGTCCTGCTCAAGATGCTCGCCCTCGTCTTCCTGTTCATCTGGGTGCGGGCGACGCTCCCGCGGCTGCGCTACGACCAGCTCATGACCCTCGGGTGGAAGATCCTGCTACCGCTAGCCACCCTCAACGTGCTCGTGACCGCGATCCTCGTGGTCCTCCTCTAACCCCCCGGAGCCGCTCGACACCATGTCTGACACCCCGTCGAACAAGTCGTCCAACCCCGCCGAGGCCTCGGCCACCCGCCTCTCCGACGACGTCATCCTCGTCCAGCGCGCGCCCTCGTCGACCCGCTCGCAGTCTGCCTACCGCGCCTTCGGGGCCACGCTCAAGGGGCTGCGGACCACCCTCGCGCGCACGCTCGAGAAGCCGACGACGATCCAGTACCCGGAGGAGAAGACCCCGGTCTACCCGCGCTTTCGCGGCCGGCACAAGCTCCACCGCTTCGAGGACACCGGGCTCGAGAAGTGCGTGGGCTGCTCGCTGTGCGTCGCGGCCTGCCCCGCCGAGTGCATCCGCGTGGTCGCGGCGGAGAACACGCCCGAGCACCAGGTCTCGGCCGGCGAGCGCTACGCAGCGGTCTACGAGATCAACCTCAGCCGCTGCATCTTCTGCGGCTACTGCGAGGTCGCCTGCCCGTTCGACGCCATCACCATGGGCAACGACTACGAGCTCTCCGACTACACGCGCTCCGACCTGATCTTCACCAAGGAGATGCTGCTCGCCGACCCGATCGAGCGCACGCCGCTGCGGCGCGAGGGCGAGTAGCGAGCCGGACGGGTCGAGGGACGGACGGCGATGATCTTCGAGCAGATCCTCTTCTTCCTGGCCGCGGCCGGGGCGATCGGCGGCGCGCTCGGCGTCGTCCTGCTGCGCAACCCGTTCTTCAGCGTGCTCGCGCTCGTGGGCCATCTGCTCGCGCTGGCGGTGCTCTTCCTCCTGCTGCGGGCCGAGTTCGTGGCCGCGGCCCAGGTCGTGGTCTACGCCGGCGCGGTCATGGTCCTGTACGTATTCGTGGTCGCCTACATCGGCGGCATCGAGGAGCCGGTCGGCCCGTCGGCCGGGCCGCTGCGGGTGCTCGGGCCGCTGTTCGCCGGCGTCCTGTTGATCGAGATCGCCATCGCCACCATCGGCTCGGGACTGCGGGCAGTCTCGTCCGCCGGTCCCGCCGTCGGCGACAACTTCGGTTCGCCCGAGGCCATCGGCGCGCTCCTGCTCCAGAAGTTTCTGATCGCCTTCGAGGGAGCCTCGTTCCTGCTGCTGATCGCGGCGGTCGCGGCGGTAGTGCTGGCCCAGCGCCGACGCGGGCTCGAGGAGGCCGGCGGCGAGACGCCGCTGCAGATCGGTCGCCGGCCCCCGACCGGTCCGCAGGCCGACGATCCGGCCGCGGCGGGCACGGGCGGGCCGGCCGGGCGGCCCATCGACGAGCGCACGCCGACCGCGGCGCAGGGCAGCTAGATGGGCATCGCCTGGTTCGTCGTCCTGTCGGCGTTCATCTTCTGCATCGGTGCTGCGGGCGTGCTCACCCGGCGCAACCCGCTGGTCATCCTGCTCTGCCTCGAGCTCATGCTCAACGCGGGGAACCTCGCGCTGCTCTCCTTTGCGCGCGCCTACGGCAACGGTGACGGTCAGGTCTTCGCGTTGATCGTGATGGTCGTCGCCGCGTGCGAGGTGGTGATCGGCCTCGGCCTGATCGTGGCCATGTACCGCAACAAGCTGGCCATCGACGCCGACGAGATGTCGGAGCTGCGCGGATGATGCCGCCGCCGGTCATACCCTCCGCGGTCTGGTGGGCCTGGGTCGTGCTCCTGCTCCCGCTCGTCGGGACGGCCGGCATCGCGCTGGGCTGGAAGCTGCTGCCCGGGCGGCTGGCCGGCTACCTCGGCTCGCTGACCGTGGGCCTCTCGTTCCTGGCCGGCATCGCCGCCTACTTCTCGCTCGAGGAGCTTCCGCCCGAGGGCCGCAAGCTCGTCTCGAGCGCCTACACCTACATCGGCACCGGCAACCTGAACGTGGACCTGTCGATCCTCGTCGACCCGCTGTCGGTGTTCATGGTCCTCGTGGTCACCGGCGTGTCCTTCCTCATCCACGTCTACTCGATCGCCTACCTCGGCTCCGACCGGGGCTACGCGCGCTTCTTCTCCTACCTCAACTTCTTCGTCTTCTCGATGCTGCTGCTCGTCCTGGCCGGCAACGTGGTCCTGCTGATCGTCGGCTGGGCCTTCGTGGGCGCGGCCTCCTACCTGTTGATCTCGTTCTGGTACCGCCGCGACACCGCGACCACGGCCGGGATCAAGGCCTTCGTGATCAACGTGATCGGCGACGTCGGCCTGGTGGTCGCCGCCTTTCTGATCCTCGACCGGCTCGGAACGCTCGACTACCTCGGCGCCTTCGAGGCGGTCAGGCAGGTCCCGGAGGGCGACGGGACGATCGTCGCCGCGTGCCTGCTGCTGCTCGTCGGCGCCTTCGCCAAGTCGGGCCAGCTGCCGCTGCACACCTGGCTGCCCGACGCCATGGAGGGCCCGACCCCGGTCTCGGCCCTGATCCACGCCGCGACCATGGTCACCGCCGGGGTCTACCTGATCGCGCGCTTTCACCCGCTGTTCGAGCGCGCGCCCGCCGCCGCGGCCGTCGGGGCGATCATCGGCACGCTGACCCTGCTCTTCGCGGCCACGGTGGCGCTCGTCTCCACCGACCTGAAGCGGATCATCGCCTACTCGACGATCTCCCAGATCGGCTACATGATCCTCGGCGTCTGCGCCTTTGCCTACAGCGCGGGGATGTTCCACCTCATGACCCACGCCTTCTTCAAGGCGCTGCTGTTCATGGGGGCTGGCTCGGTGGTCTCGGCCCTCGGCCTGACCAACGGGTCGATCGACCGCATGGGCGGCTTTCGCAAGGCGATGCCGTTCACCTTCGCGACCTTCACCATCGGCGCCGGGGCGCTGGCCGGCCTGCCGCTGCTGTCGGGCTTCTTCTCGAAGGACGAGATCATCGCCTACACCCTGCACCGCGGCGGGCTCTACACCGTGCTGGGGATCTGCGCCTACGTCGCCGCGGTGCTGACCGCGTTCTACGCCTTCCGCATGGTCTTCCGCGTCTTCTTCGGCGAGCCGGTGCCCGAAGCAGAGCAGCTGGCTGAGGGTGAGCTGGCGCACGTCGAGCCGCGAAACCCGCTGACCGGCGAGGAGGAGGACACCGACGTCGGCTTCCCCGGGCCCGAGCACCACATCGCCGAGCGCTCGTTCCCCATGAAGGCGGCGATGGCGCCGCTCGCGCTCCTGGCCATCGTCGGCGGCGTCGTGGCCATCCCGGGGGTCACGGCCGGGGTCGAGACCTTCCTCGAGCCCACGTTCGCCGACTCCGCGTACCTGCTCGACCGCCCGCCCGAGGGCGAGCAGATCACCGGCCTGGTCATCGGCGGCGTGCTCGCCCTGCTCGGGGTGGCCGCCGCGTACTTCGTCTACCTGCGGCGCCCCGGCCTCGCCGGGTCGGCGCAGCGGCGCCTCGCCGGCGTGCACGCCTTCTTCTTCAACGCGTGGTACCTAAACCAGCTCTACGACCGCCTGTTCGTGCGCCCGAGCCGGGCCGCCGGGCGGTTCGGGCGCACCACCGTGGAGCGCGTGTTCGTCCAGAGCACGATCGTGGGCGGCGCGAGCGGAGTGGTCCGCGCCGGCACGGCGCTCGCCCGGGCGATCCAGACGGGCTACCTGCGCGCCTACGCGCTGCTCCTGCTCCTCGGCGTGTGTGCGCTGGCCCTCTACTTCCTGATCGCGAGCGGCTGAGCCGTGCCCGTGCTCGACATCCCGCTCTCGATCTTCATCGCCATCCCGTTCGCGGTCGGGCTGATCGGCCTGCTCGTGCCGCCGCGGGCGGCGCGCTGGCTCGCCCTCGCCGCCAGCGTCGCGACCTTCGCCTACGTGATCTTCATGATCGCCGACTTTGCTCCCGGCGGCTCGGGGTTGCGCTACGTCACCGACGAGCCGTGGATCCCCGCGCTGGGCATTCGCTTCTCGCTCGGCGTCGACGGGCTCAGCCTGTTCCTGGTCGCGCTGACCGCGCTGCTGTGGCTGGCGGCCA
>JBBSLY010000063.1:0-7852 GCA_038233455.1 Solirubrobacterales bacterium
CCTGATCAACGGCGAGCACTACGGAGCGCCGACCGACGTGCCGTGGGGGATCCGCTACGCCCACCCAGCCGCGGATGTGCCGAGCCCCGACATCGCCTACCACGCGGGCGGCCTGTACGAGATCGTGCTCGCGCTCGGGGTTGCCGCGGTCGTCTTCGCCCTGCGAAACCGCCTGAGCAGGCCGGGGGCGGTGCTGTGGTCGGTGATCGCCCTGTATTCCGCCGGGCGCTTCGTGATGTTCTTCTACCGTGTGGACAGCGAGCCCCTCGCCCTCGGGCTCGACACCTCACAGTGGCTCAGCCTGCTGCTCGTCGCCGTCGCCCTCGCGGGCCTGTTCACGGGCCCCGTGCTGCGCCGCCTGCGTGGAGGGGCGCCGGCCCTGATGCTGGTGATCTTCCTTCCTGCCGTGCTGGGCGGCTGCACCGACGGGGAGGAGGGCCGGGCCACGAAGACCCCCGACGCGCCGCCGGCGGCGGGCAGCCTCGCCGAGGACCCGGGTCCGGTCCACATCCACGGCCTGGGGGTGGACCCGAAAGACCGCGCGCTGCTCATCGCCAGCCACACCGGCCTGTATCGCGCTCGGGGAGCACAGGCGCCACAGCGCGTGGGCAGCTACCAGGACACCATGGCCTTCGAGGTGGTCGGCCCCAACCGCTTCCTCGGGTCCGGCCACCCCGATGTGCGGGCCGACCTGCCGCCATACCTTGGGCTGATCGAGTCACGAGACGGGGGGCGTACCTGGAAGCCGCGCTCCCTGCAGGGTGAGGCCGACTTCCACCTGCTCGAAGCGGACGGACGGCGGATGTACGGCTACGGCTCGAACTTCGAGACCCGCACCGAACAGTTGCTGGCCAGCCGCGACGGCGGGCGTACCTGGGCGGAGCGGCGCACTCCTGAGCCGCTGCTCTCGCTGGCGCTCGATCCAGCCGACCCCCGGCATCTGGTCGCATCGGGGCGGACGGCGCTGCACGTGTCGCGCGACGGCGGCAGACGGTGGCGCAAGGCGCCCGGTGCGCCGGGACTCCTCGCCTGGTGTGACTCGCGGAGGCTGTTCGCAATCGATGACCAGGGCGCCGTCACGACCCGATCGCAGGGGGGCAAGGGTTGGCAGGCGACTGGAACGGTCGGGGGCGCCCCCGCCGCGTTCGAGTGCGGGGGTGGGGGTGGGGGTCGATTGCTGGCCGCGCTTCACGACGGAGCCGTCAAGCAGTCCACCAACGGGGGCGTCACCTGGCGCGTTCTCACCCCTCCGGGGTAGAAGGCCACCCCTCGCATTGAGTGGGAGGCAGCCTCGCTCTCGTACCATGAGATGTAGTAGTGCGCCATCGTTCTCGACAGCTGCTGTGCCTGGCCGCTCTTCTCGCCGCGGGCGGAGTATCCGCTGCGTGTGGGTCCGAGACAGGGTCTAGCGCCAGCTCGGCAACAGCCCGGGAGCCCGCGGCCGGTTTGCCCGGACTCAAAGCCCAGGCCAACCAGTTGCTCGACGGCGGGCCCGATGCGTTCAAGGCGCGCCTGGGGGATCTGGGGGGCCATCCGGTGGTGGTCAACCAGTGGGCTTCGTGGTGCGGCCCCTGCCGCTTCGAGTTCCCGTTCTTTGAGCGCCAAGCCGACAAGTACGAGGGGCGGGTGGGCTTCCTCGGCGTCAACTCCCAGGACAACCGCGACAGCGCGGCCGCCTTCCTCGAGGAGTTCCCGGTGCCCTATCCGCACTACTTCGACCCCGACGGGACCGTCGCACGGGTCTTCCGGGGCGGTCGCGCGTTCCCGACGACCGCCTTCTACGGCCCTTCGGGCGAGCTCGTCTACACCCACATCGGCGGCTACGCCTCTGAGGCCAAGCTCGAAGAGGAAGTCCGCAAGTACGCGCTCGATGGTTGACGCGCCCAACCTCGGGCTGGCCTTCGCTGCCGGGCTGGTCTCTTTCGTCTCGCCCTGCTGCTTGCCGCTGGTCCCGGGCTACCTGGCCACGGTCTCGGGCACGCAGCCGACCGACCTCGGTCGCCGCGTCGACCCGCGCGTCGTCGGTCGCAGCGCCATCTTCGTCGCGACGTTCTCGCTCATCTTCATCCTGCTCGGGTTGGGAGCCACGGCCGCCGGCTCGTTCCTGTTCGACAACCAGCCGCTGCTCAACAAGGTCGCGGGCGCGGCGATCATCGCCATGGGCGTTCTCTTCCTGAGCTCGCTCTTCATCACCCGCCTAAACCGCGAGTGGCGACCCGACGGCCTGATCGAGCGCGCGGGCAACGGCGGCCCCGTGATCGCCGGCGCCGCCTTCGCGCTCGCCTGGACGCCGTGCGTCGGCCCCACCCTCGGAGCGATCCTGGGGTTGGCCTCGACCAGCCAGGGCACCGGCCAGGGCGCACTGTTGTTGGGCGTGTACTCGGCCGGCCTGGCGCTGCCGTTCTTGTTCTCCGCGATCGCCTTCAACTCCGCCACGCGCGCGTTCGGATTCTTCAAGCGCCACTACGCCGCCATCCAGGCCGGCGCCGGGGTGGTGCTGATCGCCATGGGCGTGCTCGTGCTCACCGGCGAGCTGTTTCGCCTCAACATCGAGGTTCAGCAGTTCCTCGACCGCTACGGGCTCAACTTCTTTCAGAGCGTCTGAGCCAGCCGCTCATGGCCTGGCACGACTCCGCGCAGCTTCGGCAGGCTGCTGCGCAGCGTCGCATCTGCTCGTCAGTGTCGGCGTCGCCGGGCAAAGAGATCGCGTCCCCAAACCGCCGGGCGGGCCCACATACTACGGTAGATAGTATATGTGTAGACAGGCTTGCGCCACCGACTTGAGGAGGTACGTATGACGTTGGGCAGCGTTCTCATCGTGCTCGCTGTTCTGGTCGCCGCGCTGTTCTGCCCGGCACTGATGTGGTTCCAGTCTCGGCGTGGCCGCCCTGCACCATGCTGTCCGCACTCGAAGGGCAGGAACCAGATCGACACGCCCGACCTCGGAGCGTTGCGGCGCCGCCAAGAGGAGATCGAGGCGCAGCTCGGCGAGGCCGACGGTCCGGCCGAGCCGGCGTCGGCCAACGCTCTCAGCCCGCGGGCTAAAGCCAACCTGCGATAGGCACCACGAACCCTGCCGTGCTCGCGTGGGAGTTCTCGCCGCGGCTCGAGGTGCGCGCCTCTCGCACGGTCCCCTCATCCGCCGCGCGCCCGCTGGGGCGGCTCAAGGGTCGCGAGTCGCGCGCCGTAGCGGCCGGAGACTGGTCTACTACACTGAATAGGAGATGGACAGCAGCATCTTCTTTGGTGGGTCGGTCGCAGCAGCGGTCGTCGCCGGCTCGATCTCCCTCTTCGCACCGTGCTGCATCTCGGTGATGCTGCCGTCGTTCTTCGCGAGCGCGTTTCAGAACCGCCGCAAGCTCGTGGCCATGACGTTCCTTTTCGGGGCGGGCGTGGCCACTGTGATCCTGCCGATCGCGCTTGGTGCGGCGGCATTGCAGCGCTTCCTCCTTAACGAGCACACGGCGGTCTACGTGGTCGCGGGCGCGCTGCTGCTCGCCCTCGCGGGCTACGTTCTGGTTGGTGGTCGCATTCACCTGCCCGTGCCCGGCCGCCGCGCGGGCGGCGGCAAGGCCGGGCCGCTCAGCGTCTACTCGCTGGGCGTCTTCTCCGGCGTGGCGAGCTCCTGCTGCGTCCCCGTGCTGGCGGGGGTCATCGCCCTGTCGGGTCTCGCCACCTCCTTCGCCGTTTCGATCGGCCTGGGCGCGGCCTACGTCTTCGGCATGGTCGCGCCGCTCTTCGTGATCTCCCTGCTGTGGGAGCGCTTCGATTGGAGCACGAGCAGGATCTTCAGGCCCCGCAGCTTCACGTGGCGCATCGGCCCGCTCCGGCGTACGATCGCCGGCACAGCCCTGGCCAGTGGTGCCCTGCTGGCGCTCATGGGCGCCGGAACGCTGTGGATCGGGTTGACGAGCGAGGCGATGCCCTCCGCCAGCGGCTGGCAGGCGAGCGTGTCCAGCACGCTGCAGCACTGGGGCAGCACCCTGACGGACGCGCTTGGGTGGGTGCCCGGCTGGGGCGGGGCGCTTCTGCTCGTCGTGGCTGTGGCGCTGCTCGCCCGCCACGCCATCCAGCAGCTCCTCGCAGACCAGCACGAGACCCCAGACGACCCGCATCACAACGAGCCGGTTCCGCCGGCCGACGATCACGTCCTCGAACACGAATACGCGTAAGGCAGGTGGCACGACATGGCTGGTCGAAAGCAGGAGAAGGCCCAAGCCCGTGAGGCGCGATTGCGCCGCGAGCAGGAGCGCGAGCGAGCAAAGCGGGCTCGCAAGCTCGGGATCCAGGCCACCTCGGTCGCCGTTGCTGCGGTCGCGGTTCTGGGAGTGCTCTTCGCCGTCAACAGCAGGGGCGGTGGTTCATCGGCGAGCAGTCGCAGCGCCGAGGGCGGCGGCGAGGCGGGCCAGTTTCGCTTTGACGTCGGCGAGCCAGGTCCCGGTGGGAAGGCCCCGGACATCCGGCTCGCGTCAACTAAGGGCGGTACCTTCGACCTGGCGGAGAGGCGCGGCAAGACGGTGCTTCTCTACTTCCAGGAGGGCCTGATGTGCCAGCCCTGCTGGGACCAGATCGTAGATCTCGAAAAGGACGATGGCCTGGGCAAGCTCGGTATCGACGAGATGGTCAGCATCACGACCGATGAGCTGGGGCAGATTCGTCAGAAGGTCGAGGATGAGGGGATCGAGGCGCCGGTGCTCTCCGATCCCGACCTGAGCGTCTCGAAGGCCTACGCCGCCAACCAGTACGGGATGATGGGCGACAGCCGCGACGGCCACTCGTTCGTGGTGGTCGGACTGGACGGCCGGATCCGCCACCGCGCCGACTACGGCGGGGCGCCCGACTTCACGATGTACGTGCCGGTGAAGAACCTGTTGGCCGATCTGCGCAAGGGCCTGCGTGAATCAACCTCCTAGCGGCGGCGTCCGCGTGACGCTGTTGACGCAGCCCGACTGCGCCTTCTGCGAGCAGGCAGCCGGAATGCTCGAGCGCCTGTCACGCGAATACCGTCTCGAGGTGGCTGAACTGCCACTGACCTCCCATGAGGGACGCAGCCTGGCCGAGCGCGGCGGGATCATGTTTCCGCCTGGAATCTTCCTCGACGAGAAGGCCTTTTCGTATGGGCGGCCGTCCGAGCGCAGGCTGCGGCGCGAGCTCGACCAGCGCAAAGCCCGGCGATCTACTACAATGCCTCGTAGCTAGTACCGCATGGCTCGGCGGGCCGCGGGCCAATACGAAAGGAGACACGATATGGAAGGCGTTCTCGTAGCAGCCGCCCTGCTCGCCTGCCCGGTCGGCATGGGGGCGATGATGTGGTTCATGAGCAAGAACAGCAAGAAGGATGACAAGCCCGCTGCCCCATCGTCGGTAGAGGACCTGCGTGCCGAGCAGCAGCGCATCGCGGCTCAGATAGATCAGGTCGAGTCCCAGCCGCCCGCCGAGGGACGGCTCGCGGCCCGCTGAGCGGACTCCAGCCCCCCCTCAGGCGCGACTGACGCGCATGATGACGCCGGCCGACTCTTGGTGGATGATCCTCGCTATGGGTGCTGGCGTCCTCGTGCTCGTCCTTGCCCTGGGCGCCGTCGCGTACGCGTTCGTACGCGCCGCTCGGAGCCCGGGTCCGGGCCCACTGGATGATGCTGGCCCGGGGTCTCCCGCCGAGCTGCTCGACCGTCGCCTCGCGGCCGGCGAGATCGACGCCGAGGAGTACTACGAGCGCGAGGCCGCGCTCAGGAACGCAGCCCCGCGCGTCCGCTGAAACGGTTGCGCGGTGGCCCCGGCCGCCGGCTTCGAGATCGAGTCATGCGAGCGCTTCTCCTTCGCCCCTATCCCGCTCCTACCCGGCCTGCCGCACATCCGCGGCGTGGCTCCTCGCCGACGCCGGGAGCAGGTCATCCTCACCGCCTGCCACCCGGTCTACAGTGCGAAGTCCCGGAAGTCGTCTTCGCCCGCCTGGTGAGGGCGACCGCGGTTTCTTAAGCTAGCGGGCTCGCGAATGAACCGACTTCACCCCCCGAGGCCGGGGGCGTCGGATATCAGCCACCTGTCCCCGACGCGTTCGAGCGTCAGGCGCTCCTCGAAGCCGTCCGCGTTGAGAGTCGCGGTGGCTCGTCGACCACTCACCTGTACCCGCGCCACGCGGTATCCTGCGAGGGCATCCGGCTGGCGCCGCGCCTCTTGTCCGACCGCTCGGTCGCAGTCCGTGTCCTGTAGGCGCTCGATGCCGGCTTGCAGGTCAGCAGTGAGCCGGTCGCACGCTTGCCGACCGTCGCCTCTGCGCACGGCTGAGAAGTAGTCCTCCGCCGCCGCGCGGGGAGCCGCGGCGCCCGCACCGTCCGAGCCGATGGGCGCCCTCCGCTCGCTCTCCGAGGCCGGAGCTCCACAAGCGGCCAGGACGACGAAGGCGGGAGCGAGCAACGCGAGTTTAACCTGTGAGCCGGCGAGGGCCATAGTACGACGCGACATAGTACTCATGGCTCCGTAGGCGCCCGAGTGGTCTAAGCTGACCGAATGCGCGAGCGGTCGAAGAGGAAGCAGTCTCCTCCTCCTCCTCCTCCTCCTCCTCCTCCTCCTCCTCCTCCTCTGCATGAGCTCGAGGCGGAGGTCATGGAGGAGATGTGGCATCGGGACCAGGCCACTGTGAGGGAGGTCATGGACGCCCTCAACCGGGGCCCTATGGACCGCGCTTACACCACGATCATGACGATCATGAGCCGCCTCGCCAAGAAGGGGCTGCTCACTCGCGAGCGTCGGGGAAAGACCGACATCTACTCGACGGTGCTTTCTCGCCATGCCTACCGCAAAGTCCGGGCGGAGGCCGAGGTCGACGCGATCGTTAGCGAGTTCGGCGAGCTGGCCCTCACTCACTTCTCCGAGCATGTCGAGAAGCTCGATCCCGAGCGTGTGTCGCAGCTGCAGAAGCTGCGGGACAAGTGAGCGCAGCCAAGCGCTTCTACCGCCTGCCCCTCTCCCTCGGGGCGCTCGGCGCGATGGCCGCGGCGGCGGCCGTTGTGCTGGCCTTTACTCGCTTGAGCTTCGAAGTTCCGCCGGTCGCGTCGCTGGCCGGCGCGTGCCGGGAGCTCCTGCTGCCCAACCAAGGGCTGGCGGGGGCGATCACCTTGGCGGCGGCGGCGGTGGGGATGCTGGTCCTGATCCGGGCTGTCCGCTCGCTCGTGCGCCAGGTCGCCGGCCAGCGTCGCTTCCTGCGCGGTCTCTCACTGCTCGCCCCGACCAGCGTCGCGGGGCTAGCGGTGATCCGGGTGCGGTCAGACGTGCCCCTCGCCTTCTGCGCGGGCTTTTTCGGTCCCCGAATCTACCTGTCTACCGCAGCGCAACAGATGCTCTCCGCCGAGGAGATGGAGGCCGTGCTCGAACACGAGCGACACCACCAACTCCGACGCGACCCCCTGCGGCTGCTCATCGCCCGAGCGCTCGAGGATGCGCTTTTTTTCATGCCCGTCCTGCGCCGGCTTGGCGAGCGCTACCGCGCGCTCGCCGAGATAGCGGCGGACGAAGCCGCCGTGCGGCGCACCGATCGGGGCACCCTCGCTGGCGCGCTGCTCTCGTTCGGAGAGTCTCGAAGCTCGGCGTTCGTCATGGGCATCGATCCAAACCGAGTCGATCACCTACTCGGACGGGGCTCCCGCTGGGAGCTGCCGGTGTCCGTCCTCGTCGGTTCCTTGCTAGCGCTGGGCGCCCTGATCGGGATCGGCCTCGCGAGCGTCGCGCTGACCGGCGCGGGAAGCGTCAACCTGGTCATGGTCGCTGCCCGCAGCTGCATGCTGCTGATGGCCGCGATGCCGCTCTTCGTCCTACTGGCGGCCCTGTCGCACCGGCGGCCGTCACTGCCGGCGGC
>JBBSLY010000064.1:0-7820 GCA_038233455.1 Solirubrobacterales bacterium
CGACCCGGCGTCGCGGATCCAGGCGAGGTACTGGAGCTGGTCGGCCACCTGGATGCCCTCGGCGCCGGTGAAGCGTCCCGGTTCGAACAGTGCCCCGGGGCCGCCCCCCGAAGCGAGCGCGAGCGTCGCCAGCGGCACCAGCGCCCAGAGCGCCAGCGCCACGGCGGCCATCCACTCGCTCTTGGCGCTCGGCCGCACCCGCCCATTACACACACGCGGAGGGATAGCCTGCGCCGGTGAGCGCAGATCCGAGCCCAGCCGGCGTGCCCGGCGATCTGCTGTCCCGCGCCCGGGACGTCAACTGGTATCACACCATCGAGCTCGCGCCCGGCGTGGTCACCGACGGGCTCTTCGACCACCGCCCCTACCTACACCGCTACGGCCTGCCCGACGACCTCAGTGGCCGGCGGGTGCTCGACGCCGGCGCCCAGGACGGCTTCTGGTCGTTCGAGCTCGAACGCCGCGGGGCCGAGGTCACCGCCCTCGACCTCGACGATCCCGCGGCCCTGGACTGGCCGCCGCGGCTGCGACCGGGCGGCGTGGACCGCAGGGAGGGAGGCTTCCCGCTGGCGGACGGGAGCGCGTTCGCGGTCGCCCACCGCGCGCTCGGCAGCTCGGTCAGGCGGGTCTCGTCGAGCGTGTACGACGCGACCCCCGGACTGCTGGGGGGCACCTTCGACCTCGTGTTCTGCGGCTCGCTGCTGATCCACCTGCGCGATCCGATGCTGGCGCTCGAGCGCCTTGCCGGCCTCTGTCATGGCGCCCTGATCCTCGCCGAGGAGCACAGCGGGCGCCTGGGCCGGCTTCCGGGCAGGAAGGCGGCGGAGTTCCGCGGGGAGTCGCCCTGGATGACCTGGTGGATTCCCTCGATCCCGACGTGGATGTCGATGGTGCGCTGCGCCGGATTCGAGGAGGTCCGCCGCCACGATCGCTTCCTGCTGCGGTTCCGCGCCCAGCGGGGCGGGGTCCAGCACGTGGTCCTCCGGGCGCGCGGGCCCGCCGCGCGTGCGGGCCGGCCTCAGGGCTGACCGGAGGGCAGGGCGCCCGGCAGGGGCCGAAGCCCGTCACGCTCGAGCGGGGTGCGGGCGGCCGCGAAGACCTCCCTGAGGGCCCGCCCGTCGCGGATGTAGGAGAGGTCGTTCAGGCGCCGCCACGAGAAGTCGGGGTGGTCCGGGCGGGTGGCCGCCGTGTACACGTGCTCGAATCCCGAGCTTCGCAGGGCGGCCGCCACATAGGCGGGGCTGGGACGGCTCGCGAGGGCATGCAGCGCCATCGTGGGGTCGTCCGGATCGCTCACCAGCGACACGATCGGCTCCTCGGCGTCGCAGACGCAGGTTTCGAGTATCAGCAGCTCGCCGCAGATGGCCGCCGCGCGGCGCAGGAAGGCGAAGGGGTCCGCGAGGTGGTAGAGCAGGCCGTAGCAGAACACCACGTCGAAGCTGCCGTGCTCGCCGAGCCCGTCGGTCTCCACGTCGACGACGGCCGCGCGGCGATCCGGGTAGAGGCGGCGCAGCTCCTCGATGTTCTGCTCGCGCCCATCGACGCACAGGACGTCGCAGCCCCGGGCGGTGAAGAACTCCGACAGGCGTCCGATGCCGCAGCCCACGTCGAGCACCGAGCGGCCCTCGACGGGCAGGTCGAGCGTGGCCAGGTGCGAGAGCCGGGCCTCGGTGATGGCCTCATAGAAGGGCCAGTCGAACAGCGGCGCGTCCGGGGCCGACCCGGTGGCGCGCGGGCGGCCCGCACGGAGGCGCTCGAGCAGGGCGGCGGGCGAGCGCATCGAGGCGCCATGCTACTTTGGCTCGACCCCGCATCGCGGCTCCCATGGCAGATTACGCTCCGACAGAAGTGGGTGGAGGGGAGCCGCCCCCGCCGGCCCCGGCGCGCCTGGCGCCGCTGCCCGGAGGGATCCGACGCCACGCGGCACGGGGCACGATCATCAATGCCGGGTTCTCCGTGTCGCTCGTCACCCTGGGCCTGCTGAGGGGCTTGATCGTCGCTGCCTTTCTGACCCCTGCCGAGTACGGGGTCTGGGGCATCCTGATGGTCTCGCTGCTGGCGACCATCTGGATCAAGCAGGCGGGCATCGGCGACAAGTTCGTGCAGCAGACCGAGTCCGACCAGGAGCTCGCCTTTCAGAAGGCCTTCACCCTCGAGCTGGCCTTCAACTGCGCCGTCGCGGCCATCTTCGTGTGCGCGCTGCCGGTCATGGTGTTGGTCTACGGAAGGGACGAGCTGCTCGCGCCCGGCCTGGTGATCGCGCTCACGCTCCCGATCTCCGTGTTCCAGGCTCCGAGCTGGATCTTCTACCGCCGGATGGATTTCGTAAGGCAGCGCCTGCTGCTGGCCGTGGATCCGATCGTGGGGTTCGCGGTCACGGTCGCGCTGGCGGTGGCAGGCGCCGGCTACTGGAGCCTCGTAGTCGGTCTGGTGGTGGGTGCGGCCTGCGGCTCGGTTGCGGCGGTGGTGGCCTCGCCGTGTCGCCTGCGGCTGCGCTACGAGCGGGGGACCGCGCGTGGGTATCTGGACTTCTCGTGGCCGCTGGTGGTCGCCGGGGGCGCCAGCATCGTGATCGCGCAGACGGCGATCATCGCGGGCGAGCTGGAGCTGGGCCTCGCGGGGGCGGGGGCGATCACCCTCGCCTCGACGATCTCGCAGTACTCGAACCGGGTCGACGGGATCGTGACCGGCACGCTCTACCCGGCGATCTGCGCCGTGCGCGACCGCAAGGACCTGCTGCTCGAGTCGTTCGTGAAGTCAAACCGGCTGGCGCTGATGTGGGGGGTGCCCTTCGGCGTGGGGCTGTCGCTGTTCGCGGAGGACTTCGTGCACTACGTGCTCGGCGACAAGTGGGCGTACGCCACGTTCCTGCTTCAGGTCTTCGGCGGGGCCGCGGCCCTCGGGCACGTCGCGTTCAACTGGGACGCCTTCTTTCGGGCGCGCGGAGAGACCAGGCCGATCGCCGTGTGGAGCGTGCTGACGATGGTCTCCTTCCTCGCCGTCCCGCTGCCGCTGCTCCTGCTCGACGGGCTGCACGGCTTCGCGATCGGCATGGGCGTCATGACGGCCGTGAGCCTCGCCATCCGCTGCTGGTACGTGGCCCGCCTCTTCCAGGAGCTGCGCGTGCTCAGCCACGCCCTCAGGGCGGTGGCCCCGAGTGTGCCGGCCGTGGGCTGCGTGCTCGCCCTCAGGTGGATGGCGGCGGACGTGGGGGTGATCTCCGAGCTCGTGCTCTACCTGGGGGTCTCGGCGGTTGCGACCGTCTGGGTCGAGCGTGCCCTGCTGAGCGAGGTCTTGGGCTACCTGCGCCGGCTTCCCTCGCGTCCCGTGCACACGGCGGCCTAGCAGCTCCGCCGCCGTGCCCCCGGGGGAGTATCTCGCCGGCCTGGCCCTCTTCGCCGCGACCTGGGGGGCGGTCGGGCTCGCGGCGCTGATCGTCGTGCGCCGACGCCTGGCGCACCTGGGAGGGGCGCCGGCGGTGCTCGCCTTCGGGGTGATCGTCTGCGCGGGGGTGATCGCCGTGCACCTGGTCCCCGGGATGCTGGGGGTCCTGTCCCGAGGCACAGCGCTCGCCTGCGGGCTGCTGGTGGTGAGCGCGGCGACGCTGGTACCCGAGGCGGTGGGCGCGCGGCCCCGCCGTGGCTGGGGCCCGCGGCCGCCCGTGGCGCGGCCGGCGTGGGTGGCCGTTGCGATAGCGGGGGCGGGGCTCCTCGTCTGGACTGCGACCGCCGGCTGGATCCATGCGGGCGTCGCGTCCTCGGACATCGACACGCTCACGTTTCACACCCCGAACGTGGCCAAGTGGATCCAGAGCGGCAGCTTCTGGCGCGTGGATCAGTTCAGTCCGCTGCTTGCCAACGGCAACTATCCCCAGAACGGCGACGTGGTGTTCCTGTCGGCCATCCTGCCGTGGGAGACAGACGCCTTCACGCGCCTCGTCGGCATCCCGTTCCTTGCCCTCGCCGCCCTCGCGGTCTACGCCGTCGCGCTCGAGCTGCAGGCCCCCCGTGCGCATGCCGCGATGTTCGCGCTGGTGTTCGCCTCGCTGCCGGCGGCCCTGTTCGCCACACACGAGGGGGCCAAGACAGACACGATCATGCTTGCGAGCTTCGGGGCCGGCGTGCTGTTCTTGTTGCGCCACTTTCGCACCGGTCACCGCTCGGAGCTCGTCCTCGCGGGGGTGGGCCTCGGCGTGGCCTTCGGCACCAAGTGGTACGGGGTCTCGAGCGTGGTCGCGCTGCTCGCGTTCTGGGCGGCGGTCTGGCTGGTTGCCGGGCGCAGCCCGCGTGCCCTCGCGGCCAACGCCGGCGTTCTCTCGGCCCTGGTCGCGCTCAACGGTGGCTTCTGGCTGCTTCGCAACCTGGTCGTGTCGGGCAACCCTGTGCTGCCGGCCCGGGTCGGGCTCGGCGATCTGACGCTGTTCGACGCCTCCCGGGACTTCATCCGGGAGTGCGGCGGCTCCTCTATCGCCTCCTACGTGGCCCAGCCGGGAATCTGGTCGGACTTCATCCTGTCCGCCTACCGCGACAACTACGGCCTGCCCGGCCTCGCGCTCGCCGCCGGTGTAGCCGGCGCGTCGGCGCTTCTGGCAGGAGCGCTGGGGCGCCGGCGCTTCGAGCGCAGGTTCCACGCCCGCCTGGCGGCGCTGACGGCGCTGGCGGTGCTGCTGGCGTGCGTCTATGCGATCACCCCCTACAGCGCCTTCGGCGCGCGGGGTGCGCCCACCCTCGTCGGCGCCAACGCGCGCTGGCTGTTGCCGGCCCTGCTGGTCGCGGCCGCCGTCACGGCGGCGGCCGCGGGACGGTTGGGGCGCCGAGCGGGCTCCGCGGTGGCGCTGGCGGGCCTGGTGGCGGTCGCCGACGGCGTTCGGCGCGGCTTCGCCGTGCCCCGCAGCGATGTCGCACTCACGGCCGGCGTGCTGGCGGTCGCGGGCCTCGGCGGGGTGCTGGTGGCGGCGTGGGCGGGTCTCGGCGCGGGGCCGCCGACCAGGCGCCGGTCGCTCGACGCGCGGCCGGTCGCGGCGCTCGCGGCCGTGGCCGTGATCGCGGCGGCGGGGGTCGGCTACCAGCGCCAGCAGCGGTTCTTCGACACCCGCTACAGCGAGGGGGACCCCGTAGTGACCTACTTCTCACAGCGTGCGCCCGCGAGCATCCGGGTCGGGCTGGCCGGGATATTCAGCGTCGAGGGCCTCTCACCGGTCTTGCCCGCGTTCGGCCCGCGCCTGCGCAACCATGTCTCCTATGTCGGGCGCGAGGTGAGGGGCCAGCTGCGCGAGTACGAGACCTACGCGGGGTTTCGCGCCGAGGTGCGCCGGGAGGGCTTCGACCTGCTGCTGGTGGGCAAGGGCGACTACCCCGGCTGCGAGGTGCCCGGCAGCGCACGCCGGGAGGCGGCGTGGGCCCGCAGAGCGGGCTTTCGACGGGTGGCCGACAGCGACAGGATGAGCCTCTACGAGCGGGCGGGCTGACCCGTCGGCCGTTGATAGCCTCGAAACCGATGGCCGCCCCGGCACAGCCGCTGGACCCCCGGACGGCGGTCGATGCGGTGCCGCTCTGGTATCATTCGCTCGAGGTCGCGCCGGGGATCGTGACGCCGGGCTGGTTCGACGTGCGTCCCGTCGTGGAGCGGATGCCGTGGCCCGACGTGCGCGGAAAGCGGTGCCTGGACATCGGCACCTGGGACGGCTTCCTCGCGTTCGAGCTCGAGCGCCGCGGCGCCTCCGAGGTGGTGGCGACCGACATCGAGTCACACGACGACTGGGACTGGCCACCCACCATCCGCGAACGCGGCGCCGCGTATCAGGCCGAGCTCGGCGGGCCCGAGAAGGGTCTCGGCTTCAGGATCGCCCGCGACCTCCTGGGATCCTCCGTCGAGCGGCTGCAGGTGAACGTCTACGACCTCGACCCGGCCGAGGTGGGTCAGTTCGACGTGGTGGTCTGCGGGAGCCTGCTGTTGCACCTGCGCGACCCGCTGAGAGCGCTCGCCGCGATCCGCCAGGTCTGCAGCGGGCGTTTCCTGTCCGCCGAGACGATCGACCTGCCGCTGTCTGCCCTGCAGCCGCGCCGTCCTGCGGCTCGCCTGGACGGAGTCAGCGACCTGTTTCAGTGGTGGATCCCGAACCGGGCGGGACATGTGCGGATGATCGAGGCCGCCGGCTTCGAGGTCGAGCGCTCATCGCGTCCGTACTCGATCCCCTTCGGTCCCGCCCACCCCCCACGTGGGCGATCCCGCCGGTCGCTCGCCATCCGTGCCGGACGCAGGCTCATGACCCGGACCGGTGACGGCGTGCCCCACCAGGCCGTCCTCGCCCGGGTTCGCTGAGCCACCGGGGGCTGAGCGCGCCCAGCGCCGGCGCAGGCGCAGGAAGGGCACCTCCACGAGCCGGTAGCTGACGAAGGCCACGACCAGGCACAACGGCCCGGCCACCAGCAGGACCTCGAAGAACCCCCGGCCGACCAGGCTGTCGTCGTAGATGGCGCGGGTGAACGGGCCGTGCCAGAGATACAGGCTGTAGGAGGCGATCCCCACCGCGGCCAGCGCCCGCCAGTTGAGGATCGTGACCAGCACGCCGGGGCGCAGGGGCAGCACGCTGCCTCCGACCAGCAGGAAGCCTCCGAGCGCGAGCGCCGACTCGAGCTCATAGCTCCAGCACACGACGACCCACGTCAGGACGCCGGCCACGAGCCACGCGTCCGAGCGTCCCGCGAGCCCGCGCAGCCGGCCGGGGCCACCACGCTCGAGGTCCAGGCGCAGGAGCGCCAGCAGCATCCCCGACACGAAGAAGAAGAACAGCGTCAGGATCGAGTAGCGCAGCTCGACCCGGGGGGCCTCGACGAGGGTCACGGTGGCAATGCGCAGCGCCAGGCTGGCCGCGGCCAGCACACCGAGGGCCACGGCGCCACGGCGCAGGGATCGGCCGGAGAGAGCGCCGAGCGCCGCGGCGAGCAGCGGCAGCAGCGCGTAGAAGTGCAACTCGACCACCAGCGACCACATCACCCCGTTGACGGTGAAGAACGTGTCGTCGAAGAAGTTCTCGCTGAAGGTTGCGAACACGAGCCACTGGCGCAGCGTTCCACCGCCCTCCTGGAATATGAGCAGCACGGCCAGCACGAACAGGTACAGGGGGAGGATCCGCAGGGCGCGGTTGCGCGCGTAGCCGCGGAGGTCGATGCGGCTGCCCTCCGCGAAGTCGCGCTTGGCAAAGGGCCAGAACAGGAGGTAGCCCGAGAGCGTGAAGAACAGGTAGACGCCAAAGCCGCTGCCGAGCACCAGCCGGTCGAGGAAGGTGGCGGTCGCATCTGTGCGGGTCGAGACGAAGACGTGGCCCACCAACACCCCGAGCGCCGCCACCGCGCGCAGCGACTCGATCCGGCGCGAGCGCGACTCCCCCGCTTGGTCGATCGCGCCACCCGGCGCGGAGACGACGGCTCGGGCCGCGGGGGAGGGCACGCCGATGGAGGGTAGAGGCGCGCCACCCCGAATCGACGCTACCTTCCCGCGCCGTGGACGTCTCGGATCGCTACGCGCACCGCACGGTCCTGGTCACCGGCGCGCAGGGCTTCGTGGGCTGCTGGCTGGCCGAGCGACTGCTCGACGCGGGAGCGCGGGTCGTGGCCCTGCGGCGTGACTTCGATCCCGAGTCGCGCTTTCGCACGGCGGGCATCGAGGAGCGTTGCGTAGTCGCTCAGGCAGGCCTGATCGACCACGACGCGCTCGTGCGCGTCCTCAACGAGCACGACGTCGACGCCGTCTTTCACCTCGCCGCCCAGACGATCGTTCAAACCGCGGCCCGCTCCCCGCTGTCGACGTTCGAGGCCAAC
>JBBSLY010000065.1:0-7804 GCA_038233455.1 Solirubrobacterales bacterium
CGGCCGGGAGTGGCCACCACGATGTGTGCCCGGGCCGCGAGCTTGGCTTGGCGCTGGAGCCCTACGCCGCCGTGCACCACGGCGACCGACAGGGCGCGTGAGTTGGCGACGCCCTGCAGCTCGTCGACGATCTGGCCGGCGAGCTCGCGGGTCGGGGCGAGGATCAGGCCGGCGGGCCGGCGGGCCTCGGCCGAGATCAGGTCGACCATCGGCACGCCGAAGGCGAGCGTCTTGCCGGAGCCCGTGGGCGACTGCGCCAGCACGTCGCGGCCGGCGAGCACGTCGGCGATCACGAGCCGCTGGACGGCGAAGGGGGATTGGAAGCCGCGGGCGCTGAGCGCCTCTACGACCGGTTTGGACACGCCGAGATCGGCGAAGGACTGCGAAGACATCTAGTGCTGCTCCTTATGTACTTGAACGTCGGGGAATGCCTCACCGGTGATGCGTTGTTGCGATCCACCGGAAAGGAGGCCCAGCGACCCCGGACGCGCTTGGAGCGCAACTAGGAACGGAACCTCTCGGGGGCCAGGGTGGCCACCGACCCCCAAAACCCTAGCAGTCTGGGGGTTTTCGGACTTCGCCCGGGCTCAGGCGACCACCCGAAGGTGACGAAACGGCCGCCCGCGCAGCTCGCGCACCACCGCGTCCACCATGGGCTCCTCCTCGCGCACGTCGCCGTCTGTCACCGCGCCGATCACGCTGCGCTTTCGCTGCAACAGCTCGGCCATGGTCTCGTCGATCGTCTTCGGCGCCAGCAGGTACCAGGCGGTCACCGCGCTGTCCTGGCCGATGCGGTGCAGGCGATCCTCGGCCTGGTCGTGGCGCGCCGGGGTCCAATCGAGCTCGAGGAAGGCCACGTTGGACGCGCGCGTGAGCGTGAGGCCCTGGGAGGCCGCGCGCATGGAGCAGACGATCAGCTGCGGGCCGTCCTCGCGCTGGAAGGCGTCGACCGCGTCCTGGCGGCGGCGCCCCGAGTCCGAGCCCAGGATATGCGCGGCGTCGCGGAAGCGCTCGAGCACCGCCTTCTGGGTGGCGATGTGCTCGGCGAAGACGACCAGCGGCTCGCCCGACTCGAGGAAGTCGGAGATCCACGCGAGGGCCGTGGGCAGCTTGCCGCGCGCCGCGAGCTGGCGCAGCTCGTTGAGGCGCACGAGCTGCTCGGCACGCAGGGCCGCGGCCACCTTCGCATCGATCGTGCGCAGGTCCAGCGGGAGGCTCTGAAGCCACGCGATCACGTCCTCCTCCGCCATCCGGTATTCGTGCTCGTTGGAGAGCAGGACCGGAACGGTGTCGTGGCGCTTGGCCGGCAGCTGTGGCAGCACCTGCTGCTTGGTGCGGCGCACGTAGCAGCGCGCGCGCAGGTTCCAGTGCAGGCGATCGTCGCTGGCGGCGTCCTTGAAGCGGCGGGTCAGGCGCGCGCCGCTGCCAAACTCGCCGAGGCGCCCGAGCACGCGCAGCTGGGCGATCAGCTCATCGGGCCGGTTGAGGATCGGGGTGCCCGTCAGCGCGAGGCGCAGACTCCCCTCGGGGAGCCCGTGCGCGAGCGCCATCGCCGCCTTCGTCCGCCTCGCCCTGGGGTTCTTGACGTAGTGGGACTCGTCCAACACCAACGCCCGCGGGCCGAGCTCGGCCAGGCGCTCGTGGTGGGCGTGCAGGATGTCGTAGTTGAGGATGAAGATCTCCGCGCGCCCGGCGTCGGAGGTCCACGCCGCGGAGCCGCGCCCTTCGAGCAGCATCGTGCTGCGGCCGGGCAGCCAGATCTTCGCCTCGCGCTCCCAGGTCAGCTTCATGCTGGCCGGGCAGACCACCACCGCAGGAAACGCGCCGTCGGACTCGAGCGCTGCCAGCGCCTGCACGGTCTTTCCGAGGCCCTGCTCGTCCGCGATGAACGTGCGGCGGCGCTCCAGGGCGTAGCGGACACCCGCGCGCTGAAACGGGTGCAGCTCGCCGCCCAGCACGAGCCCGTCCAGCTCTGCGTCCTCGGCGTAGGAGAGCGCCACCGTACGCGCGGCGCGCGCGTGCTCGGCCAACAGTTCGTCGATCAGTGCCGCGGCCGGCGCCTCGACATCGATCTCGTCGTGCTCTTCCACGAACTGCTGCAGGCGCTCGGCAAGGGCGGGGTCGGCGGGCACCGCGACCTTCCACGCCCGGTCGCGACCGAACACCCGTCCCTCACGCTCGATCGGCCGTGCCTCGGGGAGGCGCTTGAAGTCCCTTGCAGGCGCGGCGTCCCACCCCGAAACCAGGGCCAACTGGGCCTCCCCGTCCTCGTCGGTCTCGAGCTCGAGCGAGGCGGCCGGGGGACGGCGGCCGTAGCGGATGTCGTTGCGCGCACCGCGCGCGAGGTCGTCGAGGGTCGCGCCCTCCAACTCGGCGAGTGCCTCGAGCCCCGCATCGTCGAAGCCGAGCAGTCGGTGTCCGTTCTCCAGCCGTGCGGCCTGCCTGAGTCGCTCGGGCTCCTCGCCGGAGAGCGTGCGCACCACGAACGCTCCCGCACCCCCATCGGCGCCGATCGAAACCAGCCCTCGCCAGCGGTCCGCCTCGCTGAGCCACGTGCGCACGTCGGCGTCGGCGCCCAGCTGCGGGAAGGACTGCAGCAGTTCCGCGACCTGGGGGGCACAGCGCGGGTCGGCGGGCACCCGCCAGTGGCGCCGGCGCCAGTCGAACCACCGACCGGGCAGGCGCTTCACCGCCGCGTTCAGCTCGTCGTCGATGGGAAACGCGAACACCAGCTCGGCTTCGCGAGACCCCTCCCCACGAAGCCAGACCTCTGCCCGTTCGTGCACCTGCGTGGTCTGATCGGAAACCGAAGCCAAGCCATCCAGACTAGCCCGCCCGCGAGCGGATCCGCGCAGCTCGGCGGACGTGGGTCCTGAATCCACAGCTCGTTGCAGTCCACACGGATCGGCCATTCGACCAGGCCCCGGCCGGTTGCCTCAACCGCGCCCGCCGGGCGCCGAAAGCGAATGGGTGCTGTCTACGCGCACGTGGGGCGTGATCTCGCTGGCCCTTGCCCTCGCCCTCACAGGTGGCGAGGAGGCCGGCGCGCGCGCGGCGGCGCAGTCCGTGCCAGGTGAGCTGATCGTACGCTTCGAGCCCGGAACGGAGGCCGGCGAGCGCCTCGCTGCCCGCGGTGTAGCGGACGTGCACTTCGACCGCGCCCTGCCGCTGAGAAAGACTCAACTCGTCAGCACGGAGGACGGCCAGTCGGTGGCGGCCGCCGCGGTGGAGCTCGAGCGTTCGCCCGACGTGGCGTATGCCGAGCCGAACTACGTCCGGGAGCTGTCGGCTCTCCCGGACGATCCCTTCTTCTCCGAGCTCCACGGCCTCAACAACACCGGTCAGACGGTGGCGGGCGTCTCCGGCACGCCGGACGCCGACATCGACGCTCCCGAGGCCTGGGAGCTGGGCGGCGGCAGCCCCGGTGTGGTGGTAGCCGTGATCGACTCGGGCGTCGACCTCGACCACCCGGACCTTGCGGCGGCCATCTGGACGAACCCGGGCGAGACCGGTGCCGGTCGCGAGTCCAACGGTGTCGACGACGACGCCAACGGGCTGGTAGACGACTGGCGCGGCTGGGATTGGGCCAGCGACGATGCCCTGCCCGCCGACGAGAGCGGCCACGGCACTCACGTTTCCGGAACGATCGCCGCAACCGGCGACAACGCCACGGGCATCACGGGCGTGAGCTCGGGCGCGCGGGTGATGGCCCTGCGAACGCTCGACTCTGCGGGCCGCGGGAGCGTGGCCGACCTGATTTCCGCCTACCGCTACGCGAGCGCCAAGGGTGCTCGGGTGGTCAACGCGAGCTTGGGCGGCTCGGGATTCTCGCACTCCGAGCTGGCCGCGATCGAGGCCAATTCCAACACCCTCTTCGTGGTCGCCGCCGGAAACGGGGGGGCCGACGGGGTGGGAGACGATGTGCAGATAACCCCTGAGTACCCCTGTGCCTATCCGGCAGCCAACATCGTGTGCGTCGCAGCCAGCGACCAGGACGATGCCTTGGCCGGCTTCTCGAACTTCGGCTCGACGGCGGTGGACCTCGCGGCCCCGGGGGTGCGCACCCTCAGCACGGTGCCCGGCGGCTACGCCTACTACAGCGGCACGTCCATGGCCGCCCCACACGTCGCGGGCACGGCGGCTCTCATCGCCTCCCGGGTCCCCGCGGCAAGCGTCGGCGTCATGCGCGCCGCCCTGCTCGAGGGCACCGAGCCCAAGCCGGGGCTGGCCACGGCGACGGCCACCGGCGGACGTCTCAACGCCGAGCGGTCGCTGCGGTCCGCCGCCGGTCACGCCGGGGTGAAGCTCCCGGATGTATCTGCGCCTACCCCCTCGGCTACGCCGGTCGCTACCAAGACCCCCTCCCCATCTCGACCGGCAGCCGACCGCAAGGCGCCCAGCCTCGCCCTTTCGCTCGTCAGGGGCCGCGGGCTCCGCGTCCTCCTCTCGCGCGGTTTGGCCCTGCGCTCGCGCTGCTCCGAGCGATGCAGGCTCAGGGTGGGGGTACGGGTGCGCCGGCGAACGGCGGTCAGGTCTCGGCTGTCAGGCACCCGCCACACAAGCGTCGTCGGGCGAGCCACCAGAGGCGTCGCGCGCCGCCAGCACAGGGTGAGGATCAGGCTGAGTCGCAGGGCCCGAATGCGGCTCCGCCGCCTGCCCGCGGTGCGGCTGACCGTGACCGCAGTGGCCACCGATCCCGCCGGCAACGCGCGGCGCGTAACGCGAAGCCTGCGCGTTCGTCGCTGACTCGGCGCGCCCCCGTCGCTCTCGGCCACTCCGTCTCATGGCTACGGTCCCCTGGGCTCATGGCCCTCCGCTCCGACCTGCGCAACGTGGCGATCGTCGCCCACGTCGACCACGGCAAGACCACGCTCGTGGACGCGATGCTGTGGCAGTCCGGGGCCTTTCGGGCAAACCAGGACGTCGACGAGCGGGTGATGGACTCCACGGACCTGGAGCGCGAGAAGGGCATCACGATCCTCGCCAAGAACACCTCGGTCCGCCACCGCGACGTGAAGCTCAACATCGTCGACACCCCGGGCCACGCGGACTTCGGGGGCGAGGTCGAGCGGGGGCTGACGATGGTCGACGGCGTGCTGCTGTTGGTCGACGCCTCCGAGGGGCCGCTGCCACAGACCAGGTTCGTGCTGCGCAAGGCCCTCGAGTCCAAGCTGCCGGTGATCCTCGTGATCAACAAGGTCGACCGTCCCGATGCCCGCATAGGCGAGGTGGTCGACGAGGTGTACGAGCTGTTCCTCGACCTCGACGCCGACGAGAGCCAGATCGAGTTCCCGATCGTCTACACCAACGCCAGGGCGGGCTGGGCCTCGCTCGAGGAGGGCGTCGAGGGAGTCGACCTCGGGCCGCTGCTCGACCTGCTGCTCGAGCACATTTCCGCGCCCGAGCACGACCCCGAGCATCCGCTCCAGGCCCACGTCACCAACCTCGACGCCTCGCCTTACGTCGGGCGCCTGGCGCTCTGCCGCGTGCGCCACGGAACGATTCGCAACGGCCAGCCGATCGGCTGGTGCAAGGCCGACGGCACGGTCGAGCGAGCCACGGTCAGCGAGCTGTACGTGACCGACAACCTGGATCGAGTGGCGGCCGAGGAGGCCGGGCCGGGCGAGATCATCGCCGTAGCCGGCCTCCCGGAGGTGACGATCGGGGAAACGCTGGCCGATCCCGAGGACCCGCGGCCGCTGCCGGTGATCACCGTGGACGAGCCGTCCCTGTCGGTGATCATCGGGATCAACACCTCCCCGCTGGCCGGCCAGGACGGGTCGAAGCTCACCGCCCGCCAGGTCGAGGCCCGTCTGGCCCAGGAGCTGGTCGGCAACGTGTCGGTCCGGGTCAATCCCACCGACCGGCCCGACGCCTGGGAGGTGCAGGGCCGCGGGGAGCTGCAGCTGGCCGTGCTGGTGGAGCTGATGCGCCGCGAGGGCTTCGAGCTGACGGTCGGCCAGCCGCAGGTCCTCACGCGTGAGATCGACGGAAAGGTCCACGAACCGGTGGAGCGCCTGGCCATCGACGCCCCGGAGGACTACGTCGGCGTGATCACCCAACTGCTCGCGCTGCGCAAGGGGCGCCTCGGCCAGATGGTGAACAACGGCACGGGCTGGGTGCGCATGGAGTACGAGGTCCCCGCGCGCGGGCTGATCGGCTTTCGCACCGAGTTCCTGACCGAGACGCGCGGCACCGGCATCCTCCACCACGTCTTCGACGGCTGGCAGCCGTGGGCCGGCGAGATGCGCACGCGGCCCAGCGGCGCGCTGGTGGCCGACCGCCGCGGCCAGACCGCCAGCTTCGCCCTGTTCAACCTCCAGGAGCGGGGCACGCTGTTCGTCGGGCCGGGCGAGGACGTCTATGAGGGCATGATCGTGGGCGAGAACGCGCGCTCGGACGACCTCGACGTGAACGCGGTCAAGGAGAAGCACCTCAACAACATCCGCTCGTCCACCGCCGACGTGCTCGTGCGCCTGGTGCCCGCGCGCAAGCTCTCACTCGACCAGGCGCTCGAGTTCCTGCGCGAGGACGAGTGCGTGGAGGTCACGCCCGAGGTCGTGCGGCTGCGAAAGCTCCATCTCGACAGGAACGATCGGGTGAAGATGACGCGGCGCGCGAAGGCCGCGGCCCAGTAGAGAGCGCACCCGCCGTTTAAGGGTCGCCGCCGGCGCCGCCGGCAGGGGCGCGTCAGCCGATCAGCGCACTCGCGGCCGGCTCGGCGGGGCGGGCGGGCCTTGAGAGCCGCCGCCGCCCCGACCACGCAGCCTGTCGCCTGCTTCTGACAGGTCGAGCTCTCCCTGCAGGTAGGAGCCCACCGCGTAGAAGACGCCCGCCGCCAGCAGGCACAGGACCGCGTCGCCGAGGCTCTGCACGATCCACACGAAGGCAAATGCAAAGCCGATCAGGGCCAGGAGCTGCTTGTCTTTCATCAGGCGATTTCCCTCCGAGTCTTGGGTTCGTATCCGGTCAAGGTCACGTGCACGGGCGTGGCAGGCAGGCCGTGGCGCTCCAGCTCCGCACGCACGGCCTCGGCGACACCGCGCAGCGTCTCGGGCACCTGGTCGGCCCGGCGCGCGGCTACGCCCACGGCGAGCTCGTCGGTGGCGTAGCGTCCGAGCGCGTCGGCGACATCGGAACGCGAGCGGGCCACCCCCTCCGCCAGGCGCTCCAGCGCGCGGGGCTCCACCACGACCTTACCCCGCTGATCACCTGAGAGCCGAAGGTCGTGGCGGGTCAGGTAGGGCCGTGCGAAGTCCTTCAGGGCGAGGTATCCGAACACCAGCAGGCAGACGACCCCGGCCCCGGCGAGGATGGCTCGGGTCGTGGCGTCGAAGTCCCCGGGCCCAAGGTCGGCGAAGAAGTCGAAGACCGCCCGGTAGCCGCTGATCGATTTCACCGTAGCGGGGTCCACGCCTACCGCCAGCAGGACGACGACCGCGGCGCCCCAGAGGAGCGCCAGCGCAAGTGCGACCACCAGCGCCCGGCCCGCGAAGGCCAGCGGCGAGGAGCGCGTGCGCAGGCGCTGTCGCAGCACTACTGCACCCTCGGGCCGCGGTCGGGATCCCGCGTCTGGACCCGCGCTTTCAGGTCGAAGGCTTCGGTCAGGGGAGCCAGGCTCTGCTCGATGGCAGAGCGGACCTCCTCGGCTGAGACCGCCCTCGTGACGTCCGCCCTGACCTTGACGGTCGCGAGCCTGCGGCCAGGGCGCACCTTCGCCTTCACCGCTGTCACGCCCTCGGTGCGCGCCGCAAGAGCGCCGGCGGCCTGCGCCAGCGGCCGCCGGCGGGCGTTCAGTCGCCCG
>JBBSLY010000066.1:0-7719 GCA_038233455.1 Solirubrobacterales bacterium
CGACGAACTCGTTGAAGTCGTCGAACACGGCCCGAGCATCGAGCTTGGCGGACACGTGCTCGGTCTCGACGCCGGCCACCTCATCCCCACCCTCGCTCTCGGCCCCGCTCACCCACGCGCGGGGGTCGAGGCCGAGCTCTGCCAGACCTCCACCGTCGCCGTCGTCCCCGGAGTCGCGCAGCTCGCGGTTGGCTCGGGCGATGTCCTTCTTCGGCTGCTCGTCGAACTCGCCTCCGAACTTCAGGAATGCGCGATCCCCGGTGGAGAGAAAGCCCGACTCCACGGTCTGGCCCGCCTCCTGCGCTCCGAAGGTGAGATCGATGTCGAGCTCCGGGATCGTGTCCTCGGAGGAGATGTAGCTACCCGAGGCCTCGAGGCGCACGGGGCGCTCGAGGCCCTGCAGACCGTCGATCTGGAGCTGAGCCTCGACCTTGACGTCCGCGCTCTCGACGGACTGGCTGAAGGCCCTGTCGAGCAGCGCCTCCACGTCCTGCTCGCTCATGCCCCCGCCGCAGCCGGCAAACGCGCCAACCGCGGCAAGCGCGGCAAGCGCCACGAGCACGGCTGGAAGTGTGCGGGCGATGAATCGCATCTTGGACCGACAGCGCAGGGTAGCGCCGCTTTGGGCGTGGCACGCAACTTGGGGCGTCCCGCTACGTTGAATAGATGATGTGCCCGCAAACCGCGAGGTTCGCGGCTGGTCTCATCGCCTGCGCAACGCTCTGGTGCGCCGCCCCCGCCCAGGCACGCGACGTGCTGGTGATCGACGGCCCGCGCGCGACGCACGCCGACGACCCCTTCGCCCCCGCGAGCCCGGGTGCGGACCTGGGGCCCGAGCCCAGGGGCACGGGAGTGGATCGCGGCCGCCCCGGCGCGCGGTCGAGCGCCACCCCCCGGGCCAAGCGCAGGCCGCGACCCGCGCGTGGACGGCGCGCGGTCCTGCGGGCGCTGCGCACGGCCCGTCGGCGCGAGAAGATCTCGAGCAGGCGCTACCGGGCCTACTCGCGCATGTACGCGAGAGCTCGCGCCCGGCACAGGCGCCTGACCGGCCTGGGCAGGAACGAGCTGGGAAGCGTGATCGCCACCCTCGAGCGGATCGCCATGACGAAGAAGCTCAAGGCGGCTCGAATGCCGGCGCTGTTTCTGATCCTGCGCCGCAACACCCAGTTCTGGCGCCGCCGCGGCCCGATCCCGACCGACCGCGAGCTGGTGACCTTCCCCGGCAGCCGGATGCTGTTCACCTACTACTCGGGCGAGGGGCTCCAGCTCCAGCCTCTGACCAACTTCAAGCAGGCCAACCTCATGCACGGAGCCTGCGCCAAGCAGACGGGCGACTGCGACAGCGCGGGCCTGGGCCAGCTGTTGCGCGAGCTGCTCGCCACCTCCACTCGGCGCGGCGGCTTTCGCACCTGGGAGTACTACTTCGAGTTCGGCGGCGGCACCCCGCCGTGGATCAGCGGCATGGCTCAGGCGACCGCCGTCCAGGCCCTCGGCCGGGCGTCCGACCTGCTCGGCGAGCCCCGCTGGGCGCGCTATGCGCACCAGGCCTTGGGCGCCTTCAAAAAGCCACCCCCCGTGGGCGTGGCGACCACCGGCCCGAGCGGCGGCGTGCACTACCTGCAGTACTCCTTCGCGCCCCGGCTGTACATCTTCAACGCCTTTCTCCAGTCGGTGATCGGCCTGTACGACTACTCGAAGATCACCGGCGACCTCGACGCCCGCTCGCTCTTCCGCCAAGCCGAGCCCGAGGCCCGCGCGGAGGTTCCGCTCTCCGACGTCGGCGACTGGTCGCGCTACTCCTACGCCGGCGCGGAATCCAGCGGCGAGTACCACGAGCTGCTGCGCGAGTTTCTCAAGAGCCTCTGCAGCCGGCTGGGACGCAAGGTCTACTGCGAGACCGCCAGGCGCTACGCGAGCTACACCACAGAGCCCGCCGAGCTCGACCTCCTGGGTCCGGAGAGCTTCCGGAAGGGCTCGACCGCACAGGTGACCTTTTCGGTCTCCAAGCTCTCGGCCGTACAGCTCACGATCCGCCGAGAGGGCAGGGTCGTGTTCGATCGGGTGGCGACGTTTCGGCGGGGTACCGGGTCCTTCACCTTCGAGCCGCGTGCGGAGGGCACATTCGCGGTTCGTCTGGCCGCCAAGGAGCTGCGCACGGGCCGCGGGCTGCGCACCTACGCGAGCGGCCGGATCGAGTCCCTGCCCGCGCGCTGACCGCGGCGCCTAGGATGGCGCCTTGAGCGTCGCGCGCACGATCCTCTACCCCGGCAAGGGCGGAGTCGGCAAGACCAGCGTCGCGGCGGCCACCGCGCGGCGCTGCGCCGCCCGCGGACTGCGCACGGTGATCCTCTCCACGGATCCCGCGCACAGCCTGTCCGATTCCCTCGAGGTCGAACTGGGCCCGACCCCCCGCGAGATCGAGCCTTCGCTGTTCGCCCACGAGGTGCGCGCGCAGACCGAGATGGAGCACAACTGGGACGCGGTGTCAGGCTGGCTGGGAGAGCTGCTGGCCGAACGCGGCGTCGACCCGATCGCCGCGGAGGAGCTGACCGTGCCGCCGGGGATGGACGAGCTCTTCTCCCTGCTTCAAATCAAGCGCCACCACGAGTCCGGCGACTACGACGTGATCGTGGTCGACTGTGCGCCGACGGGCGAGACGCTGCGCCTGCTGTCGTTCCCCGATGTCTGCACCTGGTGGCTGGAGAAGGTCTTCCCCTTCCAGAGCCGGATCGTGGCGGCGGCGCGGCCGCTGGCCCGCACGCTCGTGCCCGACCTGCCCCTGCCGAGCGAAGCCGTCTTCGAGGACGTGGAGCGCCTGGCGCGCAACCTGGTGGCGATGAACGACATCCTGCGCGACGGCGAGCACACCACGGTGAGGCTCGTGATGAACCCCGACCGGATGGTGATCCGGGAGGCGATGCGGACGTTCACCTACCTCAATCTCTACGGCTACCTCACCGACGCGGTGATCGTGAACCGGGTGCTGCCCGCGGAGGTCGCCGAGGGCTACTTCTCGGCGTGGCGCAAGAGACAGTCCGAGCACATGGAGCTCGTGCGCTCGGGCTTCTCGCCGATACCGATCCTGGCGGCGCCCTACTACCAGCACGAGGTGGTGGGGGCGGAGATGCTCGACCTCCTCGGCGAGGATCTCTTCTGCGAGGTCGACGCGCACGAGGTGCTGCACTCCGAGCTCTCCCAGGGCCTCTCGAGCGAGAACGGGCGCGCCACGCTGCGACTGGTGCTGCCCTTTGCCGAGCGAGAGGAGATCGGGCTCAAGAAGGTCGGCCTGGAGGTGATCGTCAGCGTCGGCCCCCAGAAGCGGACTATCATCCTGCCGTCCGCGATGGCGGCCTACGACACGAGCGGCGCGCGCTTCGAGGACGGCGCGCTGGAGGTCTACTTCGAACGGGCAACCGATGGAGTCCCCCCGCCCGACAACAGCTGACAACGCACCGGCCGGCGGCGAGCCCCGCCCGCGCTCGGACGGCGAGGACTGGAGCGCTCGCTACGGCACTCCCCCACCCCCGCCGCCGCGGGCACAGCTCGACTTCTCCGCCCTGTTCGTGCTCCTCGACCTCTTTCGCCGCGCCGCTCCGGCGGAGCTCCAGGCACAGCTCACCGCGCTGATCCGCGAAGCGCTGCTCACGCTGCGCTCGCTGATCGACTCATACCTCGACCGCCTCGAGCGAAAGCCCGCCGAGCCGCGCGTCGAGGACATCCCAATCGACTGAGCTCGCGGGTCGGCCGGAGGCCGGAGGCGGCCAGCGCCGCGGGTAGGCTGTGGGTGATGAGGACCTGGGTGCTCACCGGCTCCGTCGAGAACTTCCGCGCCACTCGCGAGCGCGGCTTCGAGCTGATCGGGGCCAAGGAGGGACGCCGGGGGATGGCGGAGCAGATCGAGCCGGGTGACGAGATCGTCTTCTACCTGACGGTGGTCCAAGCCTTCGGGGGCATCGTGCGGGTGACCTCCGAGATGTTCGAGGATCGCGAGAAGGTCTGGCCGGGTAAGCCCGGCAAGGTCGACGCCTATCCGTGGCGGTTTCAGACCGAGCCGGTCGTGGCGCTCGACGAGGACGACTTTCTGCCCGCCGCCGAGCTCGCCCCGCAGCTCGAGCACGTGGGCAAGTGGCCCGCCGAGCATTGGCACCTTGCCTTTCAGGGCCAGCTGCGCACCATCTCAGACGCCGACGCGCGGCTGCTCGACGAGGCGATCCGCCAGGCCGCCGGCGTCGTCGCCGGCGGCTGAGGCGTGGCCCACGGGCGCCACTACGACGCCGACGAGGCCAACGCCGCTCTGCCGTGGGTCAGGGAACGCCTCGAGCGTCTGCGCGCGGCGAGAGAGGGGCTGACGGACGCCGAGGCTCGGGCCGCCCTCGCCGGCGCCAGCCCCTCGAACGGTGGCGGCCCGCCCGGCAGGATGGTGTCGGAGGCGTTTCTCGCCATGCGCTCGAGCCTGGCCGAGCTGCAGGCGATGGACATCGTGCTGCGAGACCTCGACCGTGGGCTGGTGGACTTTCCGTCCCTTCGTGAGGGCCGCGAGGTCTATCTGTGCTGGGAGGAGGGAGAGGACGCCGTCGAGCACTGGCACGAGCCCGACGCCGGCCACGACGGGCGCCGGCCGCTCGACGATGGCTGAGCCCCAGCCGCCGGACGACGACCTCTGGGAGACGCCAGGGGCCGAGGCGCCCACTGGCGGGGCCCGGGGGGCGGCCGCGGGTGGCCCGCCCGACGCCGACCCGCCGGGAGGCATCATCGCGACCTGGCGCCGGCTCGACATCGAGCAGCGCGTCGCCGGGATCGGCGCGTTGCTGCTGGTCGTCAGCACATTCGGCCCGTTCTCCTTCGTCGAGGCAGCGATGGTCCTCACGGCGCTCGGCGTCCTGTTGCTGCTCAGACAGCGCGCCCACCGCAAGCTGTTCCACCTGCCCTTCGGGGACGGAGCGGTCGTGCTCGCCGCGGGCCTGTGGTCGGCGCTGCTCATCCTCACCCGGATCTTCGACCGGCCGCTGGGGCAGAGCATCCTCGCGCTCGGATGCTCGGCGCTGATCGCCGCCGCCGGCCTACGCGAACGCTCGCAGCGCCCGGCCGACGACGTGCCCGAGCGCTCGCCGGCGCCGCGGCGACCCCGGCGTGGGCGCCGCGCGCGCCGCGCGCAGGCCGACACGGTGCGCGTCGCCGGCGGGGACGCAACCGAGCGCCTACCCGCCGACGAGCCGGTGCAGCTGTCCCTCGACGAGCCCGACGACCCGCCGGAGTACAGACCACCGCGCTGAACGCGGGTGTGGTTCGCCGGCTCGCGCGGGAGTGGCTCGCCGGCTCAGCTCACGCGGGCCGGCTCACGGCCATGCGCGGCCGGCTCCGTGACATCGGCGCAGCGGGCGACATCGCGCGGCACGCCGGCCAGCTGGCCCCCGGGGCACTCGCTCGCGTCGATCTCGCGCTCGGGGTTGCGCACGAAGGCCAACCCCAGCAGGCCCCCCAAACCCACGAGTCCTGCCGAGATGCCCATCGCGAGGTGAAAGGCCGCCACGGAGGAGTCGGCGGCGTCCCCGTAGCGCCCCGCCACGAGTGCGCCTACGAGCGCGATTCCGAGCAGGCCCGCCACCCGCGCGATCGCGTTGTTGATCCCGCTGGCCAGGCCGGCATTGTGGTCTTCGGCGTCGGCGATCACGGTCGCGGTGAGCGGAGCGACCGTCATCGCCAGGCCGGCGCCGAAGATGGCGAGCGCCGGCAGCAGGTCGCGCGCGTAGGCCAGGTCGGCGTCGATGCGCGTCAGCAAGGCCAGGCCGACCGCCATCACGAGTGGCCCCCCGCCCATGAACAGCCGCGGCCCGAGGCGATCGGCCAGCGCGCCGAAGCGCCTCGAGAGCAGGAACATCAGGATCGTGACCGGCAGCCCCGCGCTCCCGGCGGCGACCGCCGAGTACCCGGCGGCGTTCTGGAGGAAGAGCACGAGGAAGAAGAACAGCAGCGAGAGCCCCGCATACATCAGCAGCGTCTGGATGTTGCCGACCGTGAAGTTGCGGCGGCGAAACAGGGACAGCTCGAGCATCGGGTGGGCGGCCCGCCGCTCGTAGACCACGAAGGCGGCGAGCAGGCCGACGCCCCCTGCCAGCGTGCCGAAGACGGTGGGATCGCCGAAGCCGCTCCCGGGCTGGCGGATCAGGCCGAAGGTGAGCCCCGCCAGGCCGGCCGCGCACATCAGGCCACCGATGAGGTCGACCCGGACATCCTCGGCAGCGCCGCGACCGGCGGGCACATACCGAGCGATCAAGACCATCGTGGCGAGGATCAGCGGCAGGTTGAGCGCGAAGACCAGACGCCAGGAGCCGGCGTCCACGAGCTGGCCTCCGACCAGGGGCCCGACGATCAACCCGACGGCCCCCCAAGCGGTCCACGAGCCCACCGCGGCTCCGCGCTCATCCGGCGAGAAGGCCGCCACGATCACCGCCAGCGCAGCCGGGGTCAGCAGCGCGCCCGCCACGCCCTGGAGGGCGCGTCCGAGCACGAGCACCTCGATGGTGGGCGCCAGCGCACAGACCAGCGAGGTGACCCCGAAGCCCGCTACGCCGATCGAGAACACGCGTCGCTCGCCGAAGATGTCTCCCACCGAGCCACCGACCAGGATCAGCGACGCCAGCGTGACCAGGTAGGCGTTCACGGTCCACTGCTGACCGGCGAAGCCGCCGCCCAGCTCGTCGCGGATCGCCGGCAGCGCGACGTTGATCACCGTCGCATCGAGGGTGACGACCGTCGACCCGAGGATGCAGGCGACCAGGATCATCCGCTTCTGCTGCGCCGAGGGGGCGGCCTGCGGGCCATCGGTCATACGTCCAGTATCCAGAAGCGGCCTCACCGCCCCGCCGAGGAGGCCGATCCCTGCGGTGAGCGGCCCACGGACGGGCCCTCGTGCGCACGGACGCGCGGCTCACCTTCGAAATCGGGCCCCAGAGTCGAGGGCCGTCCTGGTCAGTCCTCGAAGAAGGCGTAGCCGTATTCGCCGCGTTTATAGGCGAGCTTGGCGATCGAGATCACGCGCTCGTCGTCGTTCGATTCGACCTGGTCGAGCACGGCGTTGACCCGCTGCTCGGCGCGGGTGCAGAAGGTCTCGGTGATGTAGCGCTCCTGGCCTGAGTGCTCTACGCCGTGCTCGTCGAAGATCGCGGTGGCCCGCGAGAGCACGGCGATCTGGGCGTAGATGTCGGCCCCGGCGTCCGCCAGACGCTTCTGGTGAAACTGGCGCTGGGCGATCTCTGACTTGTGCTCGCGCAGCAGCGACTCGCTCACCGAGGCCAGGCGCTTGACCTGCTCACCCACCGGGGCTGCGAGGGAGTCCAGCTCGTCGTGGGCCATCGTGATCCGGTCGGGACGGACCTCGCGCTGCACGCGCCCCGCGAAGTAGTCGGCCAGCACTCCGATGGAGCCGATCGGATCTCCGAGGTTGACCTCGCCCAGCTCCGAGAGCCGTTCTCCCACCGGTTTCATCGCCGACAGCGCGATGAACGCACGCATGACGTCGTTGGCACCCTCGAAGATCGGGAAGATGCGGGTATCGCGCAGCACCTTCTCGTAAGGCTGGTCGCGCATGTAGCCCGCGCCGCCCTTCAGCTGCAGCGCGCGGTTGGCCTGGTACCAGAGGAACTCGGTGCCCGAGACCTTGACCATCGCCGACTCGAGCGAGTAGTCGGGCATCCCGAGGTCGACGAGGCCGCAGGTCAG
>JBBSLY010000067.1:0-7697 GCA_038233455.1 Solirubrobacterales bacterium
CGCGGCGCGACGGTTACGAGGCGGCGCGCGTAGGGGTCCCTGCATCCCACTCGCGGAGCGGGGTTTGGCCGCCGACGGGTCCTAGTCGTCCGGCGGTGCCGATGCCGGCCCCAGCGCGACTGGAGACCCACTGCGAACCCTGGCAATCCACTCCCGGGGCTCCTCCAGCTCGCTCATGCTCGGGAGCTGGTCCGGATGGCTCCAGGCCCGATTGAGCAGCTGAATGCCTCCCTCGCCGACCACCATGTCGCAGAATTGCTTGCCGACCTCGTACTGGCGCAGCTTCAGGTCCATTCCCAGCAGGCGCTGGAGGATCTTCTCGGGCGCCGAGCGCGAGCGGCGCCGGCGGTCCATCGCCTCGCGCAGCCCCTCGTGCTCTAACACCAGCTCGGGGGCGAGCGCATCCATGAGATGCTCGGCGTGGCCCTCGACGGTCGCCATTGTCGCCTGCATCGCGCCAAGCAGCTCGCGCTGACCGCGAGTCTGGACGAGGGCGACGAGACCTCCTTCGCGGAAGCGCTCGACGAGCTCGGCCGGGCTGGGCAGCGAGGGCAGCGCGCCCGCAGCCCCGCGCTCCATGCGCACGTCCACAGTGGCCAGGAAGCGGCGCAGCAGATCACCGAGATGGCCCCGCAGCCAGGGCACGCCGCCGAACTGGAGGGCGTGCACGAGCTCGTGGATCGCGACCCAGCGCAGGAAGCTTTCACGGTCCACGTCGAGCTCTGACACGGCCCGATCGAGGTTGGGGGCCACGAAGAGCAGCCGCGGTGGCTGTTCGGGGGCGAGCAGCGACAGCTCGTACTGGCCAAGGATGCGCTGTGACAGATAGCCGGTGACCAGCCCAACCTCCGCGGCCAGGGTCACGCCGGTGCCCATGCGCAACGCGCCGGCGAAGGGGCCGGCCGCCTCAAGGCGTTCGTCCAGGCGCTCCGCGACGGGGCCGAGCAGCGAGGCCAGCGTGTCGAGGTTGACCCCGGCCCACTCGGCCCGTCCGACCACCTCCGCCGCCGGCACCGGCTGCGCGGGGACCAGACCCGCGTGGGCGCTGACCTGCGGCTCGATCTCGCGCGTGAAGGCCGCGAGGTCCAGACCGAGATCGACCGGCTCGTCCGGACGTGCGGCGAACCCGGCGATCTGATGGGCAAGACCCCAGTCGACCATGAGGGGAAAGCTAGAGGTCGGGCAGCTCCTGCTCTGTATCCAGCACCCCAGCGAAGAGATCCCCGCGCTCTTGAAGGCGCTCGAGCACCCGTGCGGCGTCGAACGAGAGCGCTTCGGGATCCTCAAGCTCCTCCCAGGCCAGCGGCGTCGAGACGGTCGGCCGATCGCGAGCCCGCAGCGAGTAGGCGCCCACCGTGGTCTTGTGACGATCGTTCTGGCTCCAGTCGATGAACACCTTGCCCTTGCGCAGCGCGCGCTTCATCGCCGAGACCACCAGCTGCGGGTGGCGGGACTCCAGGAGCCTCGCCAGCGCATGGGCGAACGGCTTGGTCTGGGCGTAGTCGACATCGGAGTTCAGCGGCGCATAGAGCTGCATCCCCTTCGAGCCGGATGTCTTCACCCAGGAGTCGAGGCCGAGCTCGGACAGCACGTCGCGCAGCAGCAGCGCGACCTCACAGCACTCGGTCAGCCCCGCCGGCGGGCCGGGATCGAGGTCGAACGCCAGCACGGTGGGCGCGTCGGGCTCGTGGGCGAGCGCGAGCGAGGGGTGCAGCTCGAGGTCGGCGAGGTTGGCGAGCCAGACGAGCGTGGGGAGGTCGTCGCAGAGGATGAAGTCGATCATCCGGTCCCCGGCCGAGATCGCCTCGGCGCGCACCCAGTCGGGGGCGTGCGACGGCTTCTGCTTCTCGTAGAAGTGGCTGCCGTCGACACCGTCGGGATAGCGCTTGAGCGTCAGCGCGCGACCGCGGAGGTGTGCGAGCAGCCAGGGGGCCGCGCGCGTGTAGTAGTCGATCACCTCCCCCTTGGTGAAGCCGACCTCGGGATAGAAGACCTTGTCGAGGTTGGTCAGGCGCAGACGCCGACCCTCGATCTCGACCTCTACCGGCGGGGGCAACTACTTCTTGGCGCTCGCGCGCTTGCGCGACTTCGAGCCGTTGCCCGAGGCCGCCTTCTTGGCCTTGGACTTGGAGTCGCCCCCCTTGGGCTTGGAGCCACCCCCTTGCTTGGACGAGCTCTGGCGCTTGGCCGAGGCGATCGACGCCTCGAGCGCCGCCATCAGGTCGGGCACCTCCGCGGGCGCCTCCTTCGGAGCCTGCACCGATATCTCCTCCCCCTGGGCCTTGCGCTCGATCATGTCGAGCACGGCCTGGCGGTACTCGTCGCGATACCTGCCCGGATCGAAGTCGGTGGACAGCGACTCGATCAGCTGCCGGGCAATGTCCACCTCCTTCTTGCTCGCCTTGACGTCGTCGGGGTCGGGGAGCTCCCCTACGTCGGATGGCGGGACCACCTCGTCCCCGAACAGGAGCGTCTCCATGGTCAGCACGTCGTCGTGGGGGCGGATGGCCACCAACTGCTCCTTGGAGCGGATCACCACCCGGGCGATGCCCACGCGCTCGGTCTCCTTCAGCGCCGCGAGCAGCAGCGCGTAAGCCTTGGCGGCGCCGGGGCCGGGGGCCAGGTAGTAGGGGTGGTCGTAGTAGATCGGGTCGATGTCCGCGATCTCCACAAAGTCCTCGATGTCGATCGTGTGGGTCTTCTCGGGCTCGATGGCGGCGAGCTCCTCCGGATCGATCACCACGTAGGTGTCCGGGCTGAGCTCATAGCCCTTCACGAGCTGCTCGTAGGGCACCTCGTCACCCGTCTCGGGATGGACACGCTTCTGCTGGATCCGCGACCCCGTCTTGGAGTCGAGCTGGTGGAAGCGGACCGTCTTCTTGGAGACGGCGCTGAAGAGCTTGACGGGGATGTTCACGAGGCCGAAGGAGATCGCCCCGCTCCAGATGGCGCGTGCCATGCCGCCACGGTACCCGCCCGGCGCCGGGTCGCAAAGCGCGGCAAGGACCCTTGCGCGGCGTTCAGGCCTCCCGCACCACTTGTGAGGAGTCGATGTCCTCGCGCAGGCCCTTGTACACGGGCGCGCGCAGCGTCCCCGTGCGGGTCCATTCGGCGAACTCGACCCGAGCCACCAGCTTCGGTGTCACGAAGCGAGTGCCACGCGGAGGCTGGCGGCCGTCGAAGGGGCTGCTCTCGACCTCGCGCTCTTGGAGCAGGGACAGCACCGTGGCAAGCGAGCGCTCGGGGAAGCCGGCCCCGACCTTGCCGACGTAGGTCAGCCGGCCCTCCGAGAAGACCCCGACGCAGAGGGCGCCAAGCGCCCCCGCCCGACCGCCCTTTCCCCCCGTGTAGCCGCCGATCACCACGTCTTGCGTCGCGCGGTTCTTGATCTTGATCCACGCGGTCGAACGCCTTCCCGGCTCATATGGGGAATCCAGCCGCTTCGCGATGATCCCCTCGAGGCCCTGCTCTCTGGTGGCCGCGAGCACGGACTCGCCGTCGGCCTCGTGGTAGGCGGGAACGCGCCACGCGGGGCCGTCGAGCTCCAGGGCGTCCAGCAGGCGCCGGCGTTCGCTGTAGGCGAGCTCCAGCGTGCAGAAGCCGTCCAGCCAGAGCAGGTCGAACACGATGTAGCTGACGGGCGCGTCGCGCGCCGCGCGTGCCACTAGCGGCGCAGCCTCGAGATGCATCCTGCGCTGGAGGAGCTCGAAGCTGGGGCGCCCCCGGGGATCCAGAGCGACCACCTCGCCGTCCACGATCAGGCGGCGCGAGGCCATCGCACCCTCGATAGCCGTGACCTCGGGATAGCGCCGCGTGAAGTCCGCGCCGCTGCGACCCGTCAACCACACGCGCCCGGCATCCACAGACGCCACCGCACGGACCCCGTCCCACTTGACCTCATAGCCGAAGGCCGCGTCGTCGGCCGGGAGCCCGCCGGGCCGGGCAAGCATCGGAGCCACCGTCTCCGGCATCGACTGCGGCTGATCGGGGCGGGGGCCGGCCACCGGCTGATTGTGGCGCGCCGCCTCAACCGTCCGTCCACCGGAGGGCGGTTTGGCGAACGGAAACCCGCGAGCGCCCGATCAGAGCCCCATGGCCCGCTCACGCTTCTCGATCGCACTGACAGTCGCAGCCGCATTGAGCCTCTCGCTGCTCGGCGCGCCGGCCTCGGCCTCCGCATCGGAGACGGCGGCCTCCCCGTGCCCCCTGACCGATGTGATTGCGAGCCCCGAGCTGCTTGGCTGCCAGCCGGAGGAGAGCCCCGAGGCGGACACGCCCAAGCCGACCGAGACCAAGCCCAAGGGTGACAAGGGCAAGCCGAAGGCGAAGAAGCCTCGCGTCCGCCACTGCGCAGGCGCCGGAGCCGATCCAGTGAAGACCTCGATCCGCAGGATTTCGAGGGCCACGGTGTGCCTGCTCAACAAGCGCCGCGCGGCGCGCGGCTTGCACAGGCTGCGGTTGAACCCCCGCCTCTCCCGAGCGGCGCGCACGCACTCGCTGGACATGGTCGCCGAGCGCTACTTCGCACACGTGTCCAAGCGCGGCCAGGACGTCGTCGACCGGATCAAGCGCACCGGCTACCTGAGCAGCGTTCGCAGCTGGATGGTCGGGGAGAACCTGGCCTGGGGCTCGGGCACGCTGGGCACGCCCCGCAAGATCGTCAAGGCCTGGATGCACAGCGCCGGCCATCGCCACAACATCCTCACGGGCCGCTTCCGCGAGATCGGGATCGGCATCGAGGTCGGCACGCCGGCCAGCGGCGCCCAGAACGGCGCCACCTACACGACCACCTTCGGCGCGCGCAGCTAGCGACTGCCGCTTGCCGCCGGGCCCTCCGGGGCACCGGCCCGGCCCTATCCTGGCCGGATGCCCGGCTCCACCGACGGCCTGACCGGCTCTCAGCTGCGGGCCGTGACCCACAGCGGTGGACCGCTGCTGCTGCAGGGGGGCGCGGGCACCGGAAAGACGCTGGTGTTGGAGCGCCGCCTGGCGTGGCTCACCGAGCAGGGCGTCCCCGCCGGCCAGGTGCTGGCGCTGGCGCTCACCGAGCGCGCGGCGCAGGAGATGCGCGCCCGCGTGGAAGCGCGCCTCGAGATTCCGTACGAGGAGCTGCACGTCAACGGCTTTCGTTCGTTCTGCTCGCGCCTGCTGCGCGACGAGGCGCTCGACGCCGGCCTCGACCCCGACCTCGCGCCCGTCAGCCGCGCCGACCGTGTCGCGCTCCTGCTGGACAACATCGGCGAGCTGAGGCTGCGCCACCACGATATCCGCGGGAACCCCGCCCCCCTTCTGGCGGGCTTCGTGGAGCGGATCGACCGGCTCAAGGAGGAGATGGTGGGCGCCTCGGACCTCCTTGCTCACGCTACGCAGGAGCGGCAGCGGGCCGAGCCGGCGGACGACGCCGCCCGCGCCCGGGCAGCTCGCGAGCATGAGTTCGCCGAGGTCTACTCAGACCACGAGCGGCTGCTGGCCGATCGCGGCGCGGTGGACTCCGGGGACCTCGTAATCCGCGCGTTCGAACTGTGCCACGAGCGTCCCGAGGTGCGCCAGCGCGTGAACGCGCGCTTCACCCACCTGCTCGTGGACGAATACCAGGACCTGAACTTCGCTCAGGCGATGTTGGTCGGGCTGCTGGGCGAGGCCGGGCGCGAGCTGGTCGTGGCCGGAGACGCCGACCAGGCTCTGCACCGTCTCCGCGGTGCGGCTCACAAGAACTTCACCGACTTTCGCCGCGCCTTCCCGGACGCGCCGATCGTCGAGCTCGAGCAGTGCCAACGCTCAGGGGAGGCGATCACGAAGGCGGCCGCCGCGGTGGTGACCCCGATGTCGGGCGCGGGCGTGCGCAGCCCCGCCGCCGGCCCGGGTGGCGAGGTGAGCTTCTGGAGCTGCGCGTCCGAGCGGGCGGAGGCCCAGGCGGTGGCCGCCCGCACCGAGCGCCTGATCGCCTCGGGGATCTCGGCCGACCGGATCGCGATCTTCGTGGGCTCGGTGACCAACGACGGGCCGGCGGTGGAGGCCGCGCTCGAGGAGCGCGCGGTGCCCTTCAGGCTCACCGGCTCGGCCGCCTACTTCCAGCGGGCCGAGGTGCGTGACGTGCTGGCCTGGCTGCGGGTGCTCGCCGATCCGGCGGACTCGGGTGCCGCCGTGCGCGCGCTGTCGCGGCCACCGGTCGCGCTTCACTCCGTGGACATCGCCCGGCTCACCCAACTCGCCCGGCGACGCAAGCTCGACATGCCCTCCGCGGTGGTCGCCGCGCTCGAGGGCCCCCAGCTCACGCCGGAGGGCCGCGACCGCGCCCAGGCGTTTCTGAGCCTCTACCGCGCCGCGTCGAACGCGTTCGAGGATCGCCGTCCGGACCGGTTCGTCCTCAGGCTGATCGAGCGCGTCGGCGTCCGCCGCCAACAGGTGTTCGCGACCCAGGCCGGCACGGTCGAGCGGCTTCGCAACATCGCCAGGCTGCCGGAGCTCGCGGCCGCCTACATGCGCCGCGAGCCCCAGGCCACCCCGCGCGACTTCACCCGCTACCTCAAGGCCGTGGCCGACTCGGGCGTGCGCGAAGAGGAGGCGGGGCCGGGGCTGGGGCCGCCGGCGGTGCAGGTGGTGTCCCTGCGTGCGGCCAAGGGCCTCGAGTTCGATCACGTCTTCGTGCTGGGCGCCGGCGCCGACCGCCTGCCCGGCCGCGAGCCCGGGCCCGTCCAGCCGGCCGTCCCCGACGCGCTGCTCAAGGAGCAGCTGCCCGCCGAATCCGGCCACGAGGAGGGCGCGCGGCGCCTTCTGCACGTGGCCATGACTCGGGCGCGCGAGAGCCTCGTGCTCTCGCGGTCGCAGGGACCCTCGGGCTCCCCGGCGGCTCCGTCGCCGTTCTACGAGGAGGCTCGCGCGGCCCTTGGCAAGGCCGAGGAGCACTTCGAGGAGGAGCTGTTCGGGCCGGCCGAGGGCCTGCACGCGACGTTTCGGCTCATGCGCGACGAGCTGCTCGACACGGTCGCGCGCCTGGGTGGCCGCCTCGGCGAGATGCGCCTGGACACCTCCGTGGACATCTCTGCAGCCGTCGCGCGCTATCTGGAGCTGATCAAGGTGGCCGCGCTGCTCGACCGTTCGGAGGCGGGCCAACCGGTCGATCAGGCGATCGACGAGGTCAACGCCCTCGTGAGCCAGGCCACGACGGCGGAGCAGCGCGAGCTGCTCGAGGCCTCGGCGCTCGAGGAGTGGCGGCGCGACGCGGGACGCGACGGGGGGCGCCCGCCGGCGGCGGGCGCCAACGGCACCGAGCCTTCGCTGGACCCCTTCATACCGCGACGTCGCGGGGCGACCGAGGGGCTGATGCTGTCGGCGTCGGACATCGAGACCTACCGGATCTGCCCGCTGAAGTACAAGTTCGCGCGGGTCTTTCGGATACCTCAGGAGCCCACGATCCACCAGCGGTTCGGGATCGCGCTGCACCAGGTGCTCGAGCGCTTCCACCAGCACACGCGCGGCACGCGCGAGGAGCTGCTCGACCTGTTCGAGTCCTCGTGGCGGCGGGGAGGATTCGGCGACTCCGACGACGAGCTGCAGTTCCGCGAGCGGGCGGTGGACGCACTGGAGCGCTACTGGGAGCAGTCGCTGACCTCCGACGCGCGACCGGTGTGGTTCGAGCGCAGCTTCTCCTTCCAGCTCGGGCCGCACGTGCTGCGCGGCCGGGTCGATCGCGTGGA
>JBBSLY010000068.1:0-7575 GCA_038233455.1 Solirubrobacterales bacterium
CCCGAACACGTGCGGATGGCGGCGAATCAGCTTCTGGCGGCAGTGCTCGGCCACCCGGGCCAGGTCGCCGGCGCCACGCTCCTCGAGCAGCAGCGAGAGAAACACGACCTGGAACAGGACATCGCCCAGCTCGTCGAGGATCTTCTCGTCGTCGCCCGCGAGGGCGGCGTCGGCGAGCTCATAGGCTTCCTCCACGGTGTGGGGAACGATCGAGCGCTCGTCCTGCTCACGATCCCACGGACACTCCTGGCGCAGCCGGCGGGTGATCGCGTCCAGGCGCTCGAGGGCCACCGCGGCGCCCTCGCTCCCGCGCGCCTGGCCTTGGCCCACCCCTACGGGCTGTCGGGCGCGTCTGGATCGGGCGCCGGCGGCGGAGTCGGGCTCTCGCCCTGTGGCGCCGGGGTTCCCTGAGGCGGGGCGCCCTGGGGCGGGGTGGGCGCCGCCGGTGCACCGGGCGCTCCGCCCGCGGCCGGACCGGTGTCGGTCTCCTCCTCCTCAGGCGCGTTCGCGCACTCGGCGATCCGGTAGTCCTCGGCGCACTTCGTCTCTTCCTTGTACTTCTCACGGAAGTCCTTGATGAAGTCGTTGAGCACCTTCTGCTCGTTTGTGGAGCGCAGCTGCTGCGAGATGCGGTCGCGCACCTCGTCGAGGCTCGGCTGGGAAGCCGGGTTGATCTTGTCCACCTCGAAGACGTAGTAGCCGAACTGGGCCTTGACGGGTCCCTTGAGCTCGCCCTTCTCGGCGGAGAAGGCCGCCTTCTCCAGATCGCCGTCCTGCTGGCCCTTGGTGACGTCGGTGAGCTTGCCGCCCTGGGACTTGGTGGCCTCGTCGATCGAGTACTCCTTGGCCACCTCCTTGAAGGAGTCGCCGTCCTCGAGCGCCTCCTTGGCCTCCTCGGCCTTGGCCTCGGTCTTGGTCAGGACCACGCTCAGGTCGCGAGACGCGGGCACCGCGTAGGTCTTCTCGTTCTTCTCGTACTCGGCCTTGATCGCCTCGTCGGTGGGCTTTGACTTGCCCTCGGTGATCTTCTGCGTGAGCTTGGTCTGGAGCTGATCGAGCTTGACGCGGAAGAGGATGTCCTCCTCGGACATGCCGTTCTCCTCGAGGAACTTCTTGTAGTCGGCCTCCTTGGGAAAGGCCTGCTTCTTCTGGTCGTCGAAGCTCTTCTTGACCTCCTCGTCGGAGACCGAGACGTCGCGCTCCTCCGCCTCCTGCTGGACCCACTCGGCCTGGATCAGGAACTGCATCACCTGATCACGCAGCTGCTCGTACTGCTGCTTGCACTGCTCCTTGAGGGCATCCTCAGTGGGCTTTCCCGCACCCTCGGGGCTCGGCTGGGACTGCAGGCCGGACACGCACTTCTCGAAGTCGGGGGGATCGGGGGCCTCGACCTGGCCTCCCTGCGATGCGCCGGCGGCGGCATTCTCATACCAGCGCTCGAACTCGTCCTTGCTGATGGTCGCGTCGCCGACCTTGGCCACGGCGCTCGGCGGCACGTCGTTGCCACACCCGGTGATGCCCACCGCGAACAGCCCGACAAGGGCGAACGATGCGAACGATGCGAGCGGGCGTGCGGGCGTGAGTCGAGAAGTCATGGCCTCATTCTCTAGGGGGAATTTCTAAATTGCGCTTAAGCACCGAAGTGCACGGGCTGGCGCGGTGGCAGTCGGTCCACGGCGACGGCGCATGGTAGCGAAGGACTTATCGAGATGGCGAGGGTGATCCGGGGTCGGGAGCGGCGACGGCCTCGAGGATCGCCTCCGCGGCGGCGACGACCGCCGGAAAGCGCTTCTCGGCCTCCTCGGGCACCCGCACCCGCACGGTCGAGCGTCCGGATTCGTACACCGCCTCGGGGATCCTCGCGCGCATCAGCTTGACGCCGTGGGAGTCGAGCTCGACCGGAGCCACCGACAGCCGGCCGCCGGCGAAGTCGACGCTGCGCGCTCCGGCACGCCCGAGCTTGATCCGCGCATCCTGGACCCGGATCAGGTTGTCGAGTGGCTCGGGCACCGGTCCGAAACGGTCCTCGAGCTCTTCGGTGAGAAGGATCAGGTCGGCGATCTCGCGCGCCGAGGCGACGCGACGGTGGATCTCGATCTTCGCGGCCTCGTAGGGCACGTAGTCGCCGGGCACGTAGGCGTCCACCGGCAGGTCGATCCGCACGGGCTCAGGCGCCTCGTCGGCGGAGTCACCCGCCAGCGCGGCCACCGCGTCGTCGAGCATCGACACATACAGCTCGAAGCCGACCGCCGCCACGTGACCCGACTGGTCGCCGCCGAGCAGGTTGCCCGCGCCGCGGATCTCGAGGTCGCGCATGGCGATCTTGAAGCCCGACCCGAGCTCGGTGTAGTCCGACAGGGTCGCCAGGCGCGCCCCGGCCTCCCCCGTCAACGCCGCGGCGCTGGGATAGAGCAGGTAGGCGTAGGCCCGCTCCTTGGACCGCCCGACGCGGCCGCGGATCTGGTAGAGCTGGGCCAGGCCGAGGTCATCGGCGCGCTCGACGATCAGCGTGTTCGCGCTCGAGATGTCGAGCCCCGACTCGATGATCGTGGTGCACACGAGCACGTCGGCCTCGCCGCGCAGGAAGCCGAGCATCACCTCCTCCAGGCGCTTCTCCTCCATCTGGCCGTGCGCGACCATTACCCGCGCGGAGGGACACATCGCGCGCACCCGCTCGGCGGTCTCATCGATCGTCTCCACCCGGTTGTGCAGGAAGAAGGCCTGGCCCTTACGTTCAAGCTCGCGCTCGATCGCTCGGCGCACCAGCTCCTCGTCGTACTCGCCGACGTAGGTCTTGACCGGGCGCCGACCCTCCGGCGGGGTCTCGATCACCGAGATGTCGCGCAGGCCCGCGAGCGACATCTGCAGCGTGCGCGGGATCGGCGTCGCGCTCAGCGAGAGCACGTCGACGCGCAGGCGCAGCTGGCGCAGCAGGTCCTTCTGCTTGACCCCGAAGCGCTGCTCCTCGTCGACGATCAGCAGGCCGAGGTCCTTGGGGCGCACGTCGCGCGAGAGCAGGCGGTGGGTGCCGATCAGGATGTCGACCTTGCCCTCCTCGAAGGCCGCGAGCGCCTGGCGAGTCTCCTTCGCCGAGCGAAACCGTGAGACGTGCTCGATCCGGAAGGGGTAGTCGCGCAGGCGCTCGGTGAAGGTGCCGAAGTGCTGCTGGGCCAGCACGGTCGTCGGGACGAGGAACATCACCTGGCGCGAGTCGGCGGCGGCCTTGAACGCGGCCCGCAGCGCCACCTCGGTCTTGCCATAGCCCACGTCGCCGCAGATCAGGCGGTCCATCGGGCGCGCCTCCTCCATGTCCGCGCGCACGGCGTCGATCGCGTCGAGCTGGTCCGGCGTCTCGCGGTAGGGGAAGGCATCCTCGAACTCGGCCTGCCACTCGCTGTCGTGGGGAAAGGCGTGCCCGGCGCGGCGCTTGCGCTCGGCGTAGAGGTTGATCAGCTCCCCTGCGAGCGCCTCGGCTGCACGGCGGGCGCGCAGCTTCATCTGCTCCCACTGCTTGCCGCCGAGCTTCGACAGCGGCGGGTCGCCCGCGTCGGCGCCCAGGTACTTGCTGATCTTGTGCAGCTGGTCGGAGGGGACGAAGACGCGATCGCCGTCGCGGAACTCGAGTTCGAGGTAGTCGCGCGTGACGCCGCCGACCGACTTGGTCTCAAAGCCGGTGAAGCGCGCGATGCCGTGATCCTCGTGGACTACGGCCGAGCCGGCGCGCAGGTCGGTGAAGGTCGCCATCGCCCCCGCGCCGGTGCTCTGAGCGGCGGGGCGCTCGCCACCGCGGCGGCGGCGCAGCAGCCGATGCTCGGGGAGGATCGCGAGCTTCAGGGAAGGCGAGGTGAAGCCCTCGCGCAGGTTGGCGGCGGCGAACAGCACGCCCGGATCGGCCGGTGCCGGCTTGCCGTCCAAGAAGCTCGCGCGCACTCGGTCGAGGTTGTAGGCGGCGCGCTCGGCCTCTCCCCGGCGTGCCCAGGCGACGATCGTGCGATAGCCCGAGCGCACGAGCTTCTCCAGCTCCGGCTCGGCCTCGCGCAGCGAGCGTGCGGAGCTGTCGGCGGCCTGGGCGCGAAACGTGTGGGGCTGGTCGCCCGAGATGCTCGACAGGCTCAGTGAGGCACGGGCGTCCAGGGTCTCGGTCAGGCGCTGCGGCGGGACGTAGAGGTGGTGGGCGTCGGCGTCGTGAAAGCTCGCGGTCACGTCGTCCCAGAGGTCGCGCAGCGCAGGGGCGACCTCCTCCTCGGCGGCCACCGCGACGAGCCCATCGGCGGGGATTAGATCCAGCAGCTCACCGAAGCGCTCCACCGGCAGCAGGTCGGCGATGTCCGGCCGCTCCGCCTCCTCTCCCGCCGCAGCGATCTCCGCCAGCTCGCGGTGCTCTGGGGAGAGCTCGGCGGCGGGCTCCACCGCGACGTGCTCCACCTCCTCGAGCGAACGCTGGGTGAAGGTGGAGAAGAAGGTCAGCCGTTCGACCTCGACGTCGAACATCTCGCAGCGCACCGCGCGCTCCTCGGTGGCCGGATAGACGTCGAGGATGTCGCCGCGGATCGCGAACTGGCCGCGATCGTCGACCTGGTCGGTGCGCTCGTAGCCGCAGGCGATGAGCTGGGCCGCCGTCTCCTCCAGGTCGAGCAGGCCGCCCCTGGCGATCTCGAACCCGTGCGGGCGCAGCTCTGGATCGGGGACCTTCTCGGCCAGGGCGGTGGCGCTCGCCACCACCACAGCGGCGCCCGCGGGGTCCTCCTCGCCGGAACGGGGGGTGGAATCGGCCGGGGCGATCAGCGCGTCGAGCGCGGCGATGCGAAGCCCTACGAGATGCGGCGGCGGGGCCAGGTGGGACTCATAGCGCACCCCTCGCGCCGGGTACAGGCGCACAGGCCGGGGACTCAGGAACTGCTTCAGGTCTGAGGCGAGGTCGCGCGCGGCGCGGTCGTCGCCGGCCACGACCAGTGCCGGTCGGCCGGGCTCTCGGTCGAGCAGCGATGCGAGCAGGTACGGGCGCATGCTGGCCGAGACGAACGCGCGCTGCGGGGCGTCGCGCGCAGCCGTTGCGAGGGCGTCGAAGGCGGGGTCGGCCCGGGCGTAGGTGAGCAGTGAGCGAAGGGACACGGGCACGCAAAGCGACCGCCCGGCTCATGCCGCGCGGTCCGCTCAAAGCAGTCTAGGGCGCACGCACGGCCCTTGAACTCGCGCCACGTGGTAAGCACTGTTGGGTGAGCGCCCGGGTGCCCGATCCTGCCGTCGCCGCGCCCCTGCGCGAGGCGCTGGTGCGCTCGAACTACAACACCGGCGGCGTGATGGTGGCGCTGGGCAGCGCAAGCCCCGAGTTCCCGCGCGCGGAGGCCCCCGTGAAGGCGCGCCGCCTCGGGAGCGACGATCTGGCGGTGCTGGTGGCGCTGTTCCTGCTCGGCCTGGATGTCGATGCCGACCGCGCCCGGGCAGCGCTCGCCCCGGCCGGGGTCGACGAGCTGGTGGCCGGGGGCCTGATCGGGATCGACGGGGACGGCCGCGCGAGCTCCCCGATCCGGATCACCCCCTTTGAGGACATCCTGCTGGCCCACGACCCGGAGGCGATCGGAGACCCCGAGGCGGACATCGTGACCGGGCTTAACTCTGCCGCCCGCACCCTGGCTTCCCTCACACCCCGCCGGCCGGCCGGGCGGGCGCTTGACATCGGCACCGGCTCGGGTGTGCAGGCGCTGCTCGCAGCCACGCACTGCGAGCACGTGATCGCAACCGACGTCAACCCGCGCGCGCTGGCCTTCACCGCGCTCGGAGCGGCTCTCAGCGGCTTCTCACACGTCGAGTGCCGTGAGGGCAGCTTCTTCGACCCGGTGGCGGGTGAGACCTTCGACCTCGTGGTCTCCAACCCGCCGTACGTGATCTCACCCGACGCGCAGCTGGTGTACCGCGATGGTGGCCTGGAGCGTGACGAGGTCTCGCGGATCGCGATCACCGGCGCCGCCTCGCACCTGGCCGAAGGTGGCCTGGCGGTGGAGCTGGCCAACTGGGTGCACGAGCCGCTCGGACCGTGGGACCGCCCGCTGCGCGACTGGCTCGAGGGCAGCGGCTGCGACGCCCTGCTGCTCCACTACATGACCGAGGACGGACTCGACTACGCAGCCCAGTGGACGACGCGCGATCGCCTCGACCCGACCGCTCACGGCGAGGCGCTCGACCGCTGGACCGACTACTACCGCGAGCAGGGGATCACGGCGCTCGCCTCGGGCGCGGTCGCGCTGCGCCGTGCCGGCCGCGCGACCCCGCTGGTGGTGACCGCCGAGATGGCCACCGGCCCGTCGGGCAACGCGGGCGAGCACCTGCTGCGGATGCTCGACGCGGCCGCGCTGCTGGCGGAGGCCGACGACACGACACTCCTGCGCACCCCACTCGCGCGGGTGCCCGAGCACAGGCTCTTTCGCGAGCGCCGCCACACCGCCGAGGGCTACGGCAAGGAAACGGTCCGGATGATTCTCGACGACAGCGCGGGGCTCAGCAGCGAGTTCGGGCCTGCGGTCGCGACGATCCTGATCGGACTCGACGGCACCCGCACGCCGGCCGACCTGGCGCCGCTGCTCGCCCAGGTGCTGCCCGGCTCCGAAGAGGAGATCCGTGGGGCCGTCTTGGAGGCCGTGAGAACGCTCTTCTCACAGGGACTGCTGGTGCCCCGCACCGGCCTCTAGCAGGCACCCTCGACCCCGGCCGTCACCACTCGCTCTAGCTCGGCCACCGCCCGCTCTACGAGTTCGCGCACCTCGTCCGAGGACTCGGCGAAGCGCCCCAGCACGTGCGCGGAGACCACGTCCGGGTCGGTCGAGTCGGGCCGCCCCACCCCCACCCGCACGCGGCGGAAGTCGCGGCCGCCGAGCTCGCACGCGAGCGACTTCAGGCCGTTGTGGCCCGCGAGCCCTCCGCCCAGGCGGCTCTCCACCCGCCCGAAGGCCAAGTCGATCTCGTCGTGGACGGCCACCACCCGATCGAGGTCGACGCCCACCGCTCCCCGCGCCGGCCCTGCCGCCCGGCCGGATTCGTTCATGTAGGTCTGGGGGAGCAGCACGCCGACACGGGGCCCGCCGGGGCCGGTGCGCCCGTCGGTGTAGAGCCCGGCGTAGCGTTTCTTCGCGCGCGGAAGGCCCCAGCGCTCGGCGGCCAGTGCGGCCACCTCGAAGCCGATGTTGTGACGCGTGCGCGCGTAGCGCTCACCCGGATTGCCGAGGCCGACGATCAGCCAGTCGACCTTGGCGCCGCCGCCCCCGCGACGACCCGGCAGGGCCATGGGAGCTACCCCTCGGAGTCGGAGTCGCCCGGTGAGTCGTCCCCGTCGGCGGCGGGCTCCTCGTCGCCCTCCGCAGCTTCGATCGGCTCGCCGTCCTCGCCGACCAGCTCCGTCTCCTCCTCGATCTCGGGCTCCTCGACCTCCGTGGGCACGACGATTGTGGCGATGGTGGTCGCCTCGAGGTCGTCGAGGAAGACGACTCCCTGCGGCACGTCCACCTCGGCCAGGGTCAGGGTCGCCGCCACCTCCAGGGCCGAGATGTCGACCGTGATCTGATCGGGGATGTCGGTGGGCAG